>CAIYZZ010000371.1 GCA_903930805.1 uncultured Rhodocyclaceae bacterium
ACCATTTGGCCGCCGCGAAGGCAATGGATCAGATGCTCGGCGTCACACTGACGCCCACTGCCGAGAAGATCCGTCGCCTCATGCACTATGGCCAGATCCTACAATCACACGCCCTGCACTTCTTCCATCTCTCCTCCCCCGACCTGTTGTTCGGTTTTGGTTCGGATGTCGCCACACGCAACATCGTCGGCGTCATCGCCGCGCAACCCGAGATCGCCAAAAAGGGCGTGCTGCTGCGCAAATATGGCCAAGAAGTCATCCGCATGACCGCCGGCAAGCGCGTACATGGCACTGGTGCGATCCCTGGCGGCGTAAATAAATCGCTGACTGCCGAAGAACGAACCACGCTCCAGAAAGACATTTACCAGATGGTCGCCTGGAGCCGCGAGGCGGTGCAGATCATCAAGGGGCTATTCGAGCAAAATCTTGAACAGTACAACGCCTTCGGTCGTTTCAGCGCACACAACATGGGACTGGTGCGCGCCGATGGCAGCACCTTGTTCGACCATTTCGATTACGGTCGTTACTGGGAAGTCATCACCGAAGACGTGAAGCCCTGGAGCTACATGAAATTCCCATTCTTCAATACGCTGGGCAACTCGGACGCAGGCTGGTATCGCGTTGGCCCGCTGACGCGCGTGACACAGTGCGAATTCATCCCGACGCCACTGGCCGACAAGGAACGCAGCGAATTCATGGAGTTCGACAATGGCAGCGCCACCGGTGCCACGCTGGGCTACCACTGGGCACGCATGATCGAAATGCTGCACGCCGCCGAATCAATCAAGGATCTGCTGCACGACGACGACATCTGCGGCAACGAACTGATGGCCACCGGTCAGCGCCAGGAGCGCGGCGTGGGCGTGATCGAAGCACCGCGCGGCACCCTGATTCACCATTACCGCGTCGACGAACACGATCAGGTCATCCGCGCCAACCTCATCGTCTCCACCACGCACAACAACCAGGCTATGAACGAGGCGATCCGTGTCGTGGCGAAACAATATCTCGACGGTAAAGAACTCACCGAGGGTCTGCTCAACCACATCGAGGTGGCAATCCGCTGCTTCGACCCCTGCCTCTCCTGCGCCACGCACGCACTCGGGAAAATGCCACTCGAAGTTGAATTAGTCGGCGCTGGCGGGACGGCACTCGATCGCATGACACGCAACATGCACGGTGTGTGCGCTAGAGATTGACAGCGCCGATCCTGATTTTTGGCTGGGGCAATCCTAGTCGCGGTGACGATGCACTCGGGCCGCTGTTAATCGAACGCATCGAAGCGATGGATTTGCCGGGCGTGGAATGCCTCACCGACTTCCAGTTGCAGGTCGAACACGCGCTTGATCTGCAAGGTCGCCGGTGCATCCTGTTTGTCGATGCCAGCTTCAACGCCGCGCCGCCTTTCACCGTCAACCGGCTTGCTGCAGCACGCGATGCCAGCTTCAGCACCCATGCGATCACACCGGAAGCGGTGATGCAGGTCTATACCGATCTGCATGCCGCTGAACCGCCGCCCTGCAATCTATTGGCCATTCGCGGCGAGCGCTTTGAATTAGGTGAAGACTTGAGCCCCGCAGCTGCCAAACACCTCGAAGCCGCTCTCGAATGGGCATGCAAGTGGTGCGCCGAATAAGTTTTTCTTTTTCTTACGCAGCAAAAAGGCCAGCCCGCAGGCTGGCCTTTTTGCGTGACATACGCTGACAAGAAAATATCACTTCTTCTTGGCCTTCTTGCCGGCCACAGCCGCCTTGAAACCCGTTCCGGCAGAGAACTTCGGCACGGTAGTCGCTGCAATCTTGAGCGCCTCACCAGTTTTTGGGTTCTTGCCGTTACGCGCAGCACGCTTGGCCGATTTGAACGTCCCGAAGCCCACCAAGGTAACGTTATCTCCCTTGGAGACAGACTTGACAACCGCATCGATCATGGCGGACAGCGCACGCTCGGCAGCAGCCTTGGAAATGTCGGCAGCTTTTGCGGTGGCTTCGATAAGCTCAGATTTATTCATAGTTTTTGCTCCTTGAATTATGGTTTATTGGCACACATCACAAAAGCTCCGCCCAAACAACCCCTTGGTCGAAACCTTGACTTTCACAGAAACAAACGAACAACCCCGGATCAGGCAGCCGTGTTAATGATAGTACCCGTCTTTTGGCCTTGTGCATTGACGACAGGCTTCGGCGGCTCCGGACGTTCAGCGCGTTGCGGCTGAGCCGTCTGCTGCACGGGCTGCTGCGGGGCGCTTGCAACAGTCGCCTCGCTACTCTCGCGCGGACGCTCGGCCGGCGCTTGTTGCGGCTCTTTCGCCACTACAACTTTCTGTTGTTGCTGAACCGCACTGCTTGCAGCACTTACTGAACTAATAGCCATATCAACCTCCGCTTAATTCAAAGTTCACGCCGTGGTGTTTACCACAACTCCAGTCATTTGCCCCGATGTGTTCAGCACCGGCGGGGCATCGACCCGAGTTTCCACCTTGGCCGCCTGCGGTGGAGACTGTGGCACACCCTGCCTTTCGCTCACCTGACTGACAGTATTTGACAGGCTCGCCTGCATCTCCCCAACCGACCTCACCATCGCCAACCCCTGCCGCGCCTGCCCGGCCACAGACTGCGCCTGGGCAGACTGAACGCTCAGGGATCGAGCGTCATCATTCGCACCTTCAGCCACACGCTGGGCATCTGCGGCGCGCGCCTGCAAAGCTTGGGCCGTAGCCTCCGCCCTGTCTGCGTTTTGCCTGGCTTGTTGCAAACGCAACTGCTGCCACCCCGCTTGGGTAGCAGCCCGTGCGCCCGCAATGGAAGATGAAATAGCAGCCATTTGATTAACACCAGAATCAAAACCTACGGTGCCAATATAGCTCCAAAACACTGACAAAACAAGGCACAAAGACGCGCGAGGGAATTCAGATCAGTGATCCAGGTGCTACTGATCAGTGTGCAACAAATGTGCAGTCGCTAGACTTTTGAGATGGTGGTAATCGACCTTTCCGGAGCCAAGCAACGGCATGGATTCGACCACGCGAATCCTTCTCGGCACTGCGACCTCCGGATACCCCATGCCACGTGCGGCAGCAGTAAGTTGGTCGCGGGTCAGATCGGAATCGGTGGTGAATAACACGATGGCTTCTCCTCGCCCCGCATCGACCACACAAGTGGCAGCGTGCGCCGCATCTGCAGACACGTTGTGGGCGAGAATCTCGGCCACCTCCAGCGATACCATCTCGCCCGCCACCTTGGCAAAGCGCTTGAGCCGCCCTTGTATGCTGAGAAATCCTTCGGCATCGATATCAACGATATCGCCGGTGTTGTACCAACCCGGGCCGACGCTCGAATACGGTGGTTCGATGATGCCTGGCCGCTCTGGATAGTAATAACCCGTCAGCAAATTGGGCCCGAGCACATGCAACTCCCCTCCCCGTTCGATCCCTTCCACGGGCACCAGGCGCGCCTCGATGCCGGGGGCGAGACGTCCGACGGTGCCGGGTCGGTTGGTATCCGGCACATTGCAGGCCAACACGGGTGCAGTTTCTGTAGCCCCATAACCCTCGCAGACATCGATACCGAACTTTCCCTTCCAGGTGCGGCGCGTAAAGTCACTCAGCTTTTCTGCACCGGCCACGACCAGCCGGAGCGTACGTAGGTCTTCCGGGGTAGCGTAACGGGCGTAGTTCATCAGAAAAGTGCTAGTGCCGAACAGCAGCGTCGCGCCCTTCTCGCCGATCAAACGGGGAATCTCCTTGAAATGCAGCGGGCTCGGGTAAAAATAAATCCGGGCGCCGGTAATCAGACCAAGCAGGGTTCCCGCCGTCAAGCCAAACGAGTGGAAGATGGGCAGGCAATTGAACACGACGTCATTGCGCGAAAACGCCATGCACTGCTGTATCTGCCAGACATTGGCTAGCAGCGCCCGATGCGACAACACCACACCTTTGGGTTTGCCCTCGGAACCCGAAGTAAACAGGACTACCGCAGGCGCTTCGGGGTCCTTTGCCGGTACAGCATCTTCGGGGAACCACAACGCGTAGCCGAGAAGCCACAACTTATCCTTCAGGCCGAACTGCGGGCGCAATTCTTCCAGATAGATCAGATCTTCACTGGTCAGGCCTGCCGCCTGCTGCTCCAGTCCGGCCTTCTCCAGAAACAGGCGCGACGTAAACACACGCCGGATACCCGCAGTGCGGCAGGCGGCTTCCATTCCCTCCGCACCCGCCGTGTAGTTGAGCATGCAAGGCACGCGACCAAACGCTGAAAGCCCGATCATCAGGGCCACGGAAGCCGCCATGTTGGGCAACAATACACCCACATGCTCGCCGGGCTGGGTCACCTTGGCCGCCAGACGCCCCAGCGCCAAAGTCATCCTGAGAAGTTCGCCGTAGGTGTAGGTACCCGGCTTGAGATCCTCCCATTGTCCGGGCGTTTGGTGGCCGTGACGACGGGCCGCCGCCACCAGTCCAGCGAACAGGGTACCGCTCACCTCCGGCGGGGGAATCGCAGCGAGGGGGGAAGTCATGCCGCTTCCCCGGTCAGAAATTGTGCGAGTACTGGGCGCTGAGGATGTTCACCTGGTTCGAGTAAGTGCCGTTCAAGGTGCCCTGACCGGCCACCGTGTTGTTGATCGAGGCATCTTTCACGAACAGGTGGGCGTAGCCGACATCCAGTTTCGACTTGTTCGACAGCGCATATTGCAGGCCAAACGCCAGCCAGGTGCGGTCCTGGTCAGGAATCCGTGCGGTACGCCACTGGTCAGGCACAGGAGTCTGGTCGTAGGCCAAGCCGCCGCGCCAAGTCAGTTGAGCGCTCTGGTGGTAATTAAGCCCCAGGGAAACACGCCAACTATCTTTCCAGTTTTCCGGCGTGATGGACACATTCGTCCCACTGGTACGATCGACCTTCAATTGATCAAACAGGCTCCAATGGGTCCAGGAAGCATCAGCGAGCAAATCCACCCGATCGTTAAGCTTGTTGAACAGGCTGACAGAGAAGCTGTCAGGCAGGGTGACATCGGCAGTAACCGGACCCTTGGCCAATCTCGTAGCCAATGCCGCATCCAGAGCGGCGTTACCGGTAACCGGGACATTGCTGAATTTCACCGTGCCTTCGAGCGTCATCTCCACCCGCGAGCGATAACTCACGCCGATACGCAGATCGGGGACTGGCTCGAACAGGACGCCAAAGTTGTAGCCCCAACCCCAGTCGTCCCCCTTCATGGTGGACAAACCTGATCGATTGGCAAGCAAGACCGTATTACTGGTTGCGGCAGCGATGGCCGCGCTGTAGTTAGCCATCTGCGTCAGGGTCGCATCAATTTTCATGGCGTTCAGGCCGATGCCGAGAGAAACCTTATCGTTCACCTTGAACGCCAGCGACGGATTGATATCAATCGTCATTAGATCAGATTTCACGGCCTGGAATCTTCCCACCCAGGTTTTGTCGTATTCGGTACTCAAGCCAAATGGCGAATTCACGCCGAGGCCAAACTTGATATCGGGTGTCAGGTCGCGCGCGTAGTAAAAGTCGGGGACCAGTGCCAGGCCGCCGGCATCGCCGCCGTTGCCGCCCCTTGAGGTTTGCAGCGTTCCAGTCGTGCTGGCACCGCCGCTACCAAATTTCGCCGAAGGCTCGATCAGGTTGCCGGTCACCACGACTTGCGTGCCCACGATACGCGTCAGCCCCGCCGGGTTGAAAAACACCGTACTGGCATCCTGAGCACTCGCCGCCTGCCCAGCATAAGCATTACCCAGACCACTGGCGTTTTGCTCGATCAGCGCAAACCCGGCGGCATGCGCCTGTGCAGCAAGCGCAGCCAGCAGTGTGGCGGCGGAAAGTGCGTTGCGGCTTTTTATTTTCATTGACCCCTCCATCTAATAAGCACGGTAACCCGTTTGTTTTTTTGAGTGGTGCCGAGACCGGGACTCGAACCCGGACACCTTGCGGCGGCGGATTTTGAGTCGCAATTCCGGCAAAGCGGGCAATGATACACAACAACACAACGCAGGTGCAGTGCGTGTTAGCGGGTAGTTGTTTGTTTTGGGTTGTTGCTCGATTCTGTCGTTTTCTGGCTGGCAGTGTCCCAACAGTGTCCCATATACTTCGCCCCCCACCACCCCCATTCCGATTGGTGCAGATCATTATTGTGCAGGTCATATAGCCGCACCGACTCTTTGAAAATTTTAGAAAAAGTTAATCAAAGAATCTTTGAGTAAGGTGCAGACACAAGAGTGCACCCGCGCTGCTTGGCAGGGCTAGCGCTGCACCATCACGGCGGGTCGGGCCTAGAGAGGACCAGTTCCTTGAACTCTTCAGGGGTCAGGTCGCCGCGCATGTAATCTAACTGCTCTCGGCAGAGCTTATCCAACACCTCTTTGGTTAGGGGCGGCGGGACGGGTGCGGGGGTGAATGTCAGTGGCTTGTCTACTCTTACTGTGAAATGAGCTTTCTCGCGTAGTGATGACCATATTTCACGATACTTCTGTTGGTCAGCTTCTGAAACCTTGAGCCCATTCGTGAGGAACCATGTACCCGGATACTTTTCAGGGTCGTTGCCTTCAAGGGTGCTTCGATGGCGAAGTGAAACACACCTCCCGTCCGCATTTCTGGAGACTGCCCAATTTCCCCAAATGTAGCTTTTTGAATCACCCACCCTAATTTGAAGTTCCTCTTCTGGGGATGAGTTAATGTCATCCATTATTATTGAAAGGGTAGCAAAGGCAAACACAGAGGATTTTTCTATATCAAGAGCGGTTTTGATCAAAGCGTGTAGTCCTACATGATCAAGCTTTAATCCTTCGAGAATTAGCGTGAACTGCTGACCGTTTGCATCTACTCCAGCAAACGATTTTGGAATAACACCAAACCGTTCAACTAAATTGAAGTACCACTCACTATATTCTGCAAACATTCGCTTCATTAGTAACTCCGTAATTGGGGGGCCGGCGGGTAGTACGCACGAAATGTTGCCAAGGGCAAAAGTCGGCGCTGGCGGGAC
>CAIYZZ010000372.1 GCA_903930805.1 uncultured Rhodocyclaceae bacterium
ATCCCATATTTGAAAAATAAACTTCTTCTGGTACTTGTGTCCTTCCCCTTCCAGCCGGGCAATGTCATCATCATCATCGTACTCACCCGCCATGGCCAGAAGGGTTTGCGCCATCTGTACCATTTGCGCATCGAAAAGTTCGTCGATTTCATAGTGCGCATCGTGGTAAGAAAGCGTCAGCGTCGCCAGCCAGCCTACCGTGACGCCCCCCAGCAGCAGGATCAACAGTCGCTGACGCAGCGAGAACCAGCGCGTGGGAGCTTGCGTGTCAATGTTCATGGCTTGGCCATCAGGTAGCCAACACCACGGAGCGTCTTGATGCATTCGGCACCGAGTTTCTTGCGCAGGTGGTGGATATGCACCTCCAGCGCATTGCTGTCCGGTTCGTCGCGCCAACCGTAGAGTGATGATTCGAGCTGCGCGCGCGTCATGACGCGGCCGGCGTTTTGCATGAGCGTCTGCAACAGCGAGAACTCGCGCGTGGAAAGCTCGACGGGCGCACCGGCCAACATCACCTGGTGGGCAGCAGGATCAAGTACGAGTTCACCCAGTTTCAGCTCCGGATTGGCGCGCCCTGTGGAGCGGCGCGACAAGGCACGCACGCGCGCCGCCAATTCATCGAGGTCGATGGGTTTGACGAGATAGTCATCGGCACCCGCATCCAGCCCGGAGATTTTGTCGCCGGTGGCATCGCGGGCAGTGAGAATTAGCACCGGCAGTGTTTGCCCGCGCCCGCGCAAGCGCGCCAGAACCTCCATGCCGGACAAACGTGGCAAGCCGAGGTCGAGTACCAGCACGTCGTAAGTTTCGCTTTGCAGCGCCAATTCGGCAGCAATGCCGTCCTTCACCCAATCGACTGCATGGCCCTCCTGGCGCAGACCGACCGTGAGCCCGTCACCCAGTTGCGGATCGTCTTCAGCCAGTAGCAGTCGCATAGTCGGCACATTCTACCGATGCGCTACCGGGCCAGCCACCAGGCACACGCTGCCACCCAGCCAAGCATCAGCACGGCGACGAGCGGACGGGCGCTGGCGATGGCTTCGTCCGCCCTGCCCTGCTTCAGACCGGTGAGCATCGCCCGCACCAGGTTTTCGCGGTGGGCCAGGCTGCTGACGACAACGCCGGCAACGTGCAGTACGGCAATCGTCAGCATCCCGGATGACAGCGCCCCGTGCGCGTCCACAACCCATTCCCCACCGATATCTTCATAGACCAGCCAGCCGCTCGCACCGCTCAGCAGCCCGAGGCCCAGCAGCGCGACAATGGCCCAGCCGCCGGCGGCGTTGTGGCCGGCATGCTGCGACGCATTCCGCTTGAGCAGGCCGATGACATAATCCTTCACCGCTGCCGGCCCACGCACAAAACTGACG
Organism: uncultured Rhodocyclaceae bacterium; assembly: GCA_903930805.1. Lineage (GTDB taxonomy): Bacteria > Pseudomonadota > Gammaproteobacteria > Burkholderiales > Rhodocyclaceae > Sulfuricystis. The sequence goes on from CAIYZZ010000372.1 coordinate 1,371, forward strand.
AAGCGTGCATGGCGCGTACCCAGCATGCCCCAGAGCAGCCGGAACAACACGACGCCGACGACCGTGCCGCCGGCAAAGGCATGCACCAAACGATATGTCTCGCTCTCGCTGGTAAGCCACGCCAGCGCGAAAGAACCGACCAGCAGCCAGTGGCCAATGCGCACCGGCCAATCCCAGACCAGTATCTTGTTCACCTTCATTACTCCCACTTTTTGCCATCCGGCATGACGATCTCGCGTTTGCGGTAACCGCCCTCGGCAGCACGGGTATGACAGCCCGCGCAATTGGATGGTGTCTTGACCTTGGCATGACGCCAGTCGGCTTGCGGCACTTCGTGGTGCTTGCGCTTGAACCAGGCCGTGGCGGTGAGCCGTGGCAGTTCTGTGGCCCCGGCGGCCGTCCCGCTAGCGCCGATTTTTTTGGCGTCACCGGCATACTTGATCAGGAAGTTCTCGATAGTCAGGCGGGTTTTCTCGTCGAGACTGGCGTCGCCGCCGTAATGCTTCTCAAGCTTCGCCATCACGCGTTTCCAGTCGTCCGCCACCAGCAGTTGCGCCGGAAAGGCCAGATGGCAACCGGCACATTCGGCCAGGAATGCCGGCGGTGCATCGGCAGGCATCGCCAGCTTGTCGGCATGCGCCGCCAAGGGCAGAGAGAGCGGTAACAACGCAACCAGCAGCCGCAAGATAGTGGCTTTCATTTCAGCGCACTCCCGTCAAATAGGCGACGAAGTCAGCTTTTTCGGCGGCGCTGCATTCGCGGCCGACAACTTCCGTGCAATTGCGGCGGAACCATTTATCCGCCTTGGCCAGATCGGTGAACCGCTCGGTATTGGCCGCCGGCGCCAACGGCTTGATGACCTTGTCGGTAACGACATGGCGACCCGGTTGAGCCGGATTATCGGTGTGGCAACTGGAGCAGGCCGGCATCTTCGCCGCGACAGTAAAGCGGCGTGCGAAAAACTCCGCACCACGTTGCGCCGATGGCTGGAAGCCAGCGGCCTGCTGCGCAGCCTCATTGCGATAAGTGGCCAACAGGTCGGCGGGGGTGGCGGCTTGCACCGTTGCAGCAAACAAGGCAGTCAGGAGCGAGATGGCAATTTTCATGATCGGAGCCTTTCGGATGAATTGAACATGGCCCACAGTGTGCCGCCCGAAACTTAAGCCAACCTTATCACGTGCTTATGCGATGGATTTGCTCGATACCGGAGCAATGAGGATAATCGGCGTCTTTCACCCCCAACAAGGAGCAAGAAATGCTACGGAGAACTTTTCTGGCTGCAACGACCACGGTGGCAGCCTGCATGATGATGGCCAGTAGCGTCACTCTGGCGGCTGATGCCTACCGCGCGGAATATCGCCTCTCCACCGTGCTTGGCACCGCTTTCCCGTGGGGGCAGGCCGGCGAACGCTGGGCTGAACTGGTCAAGGAAAAGACGCAGGGCCGCATCGTCATCAAGCTCTATCCCGGCACCTCGCTGGTCGGCGGCGACCAGACGCGCGAATTCAC
>CAIYZZ010000373.1 GCA_903930805.1 uncultured Rhodocyclaceae bacterium
TGATCCTGCGTCGAGAAGATGTTGCACGAGGCCCAGCGCACCTCGGCACCGAGCGCGGTAAGCGTTTCGATCAGCACGGCGGTCTGAATGGTCATGTGCAGCGAGCCGGTGATGCGCGCGCCCTTGAGCGGCTGCGCCTTGGCATACTCTTCGCGGATCGCCATCAGGCCGGGCATTTCGGTCTCGGCGATGCGGATCTCTTTGCGGCCCCAGTCGGCGAGGCCCATGTCGGCAATTACATAGTCAGTCATGGTAAGTCTCCATTCAACTCAGTTGAAAAATAAGATGAATGGGCGCCGTTACCATTTCTTTCGCGACGAGCCTGACAGTGTGGTCACTGCTGCAGCGCCCCTCATCGCGAAAGTACAAATTTTACAGCCCGGCGTCGGCTTTGAGCGCCTGCACCTTGTCGAGCGCTTCCCAGGTGAATTCCGGTTCGTCACGACCGAAGTGGCCGTAGGCGGCGGTCTTCTCGTAGATCGGGCGCAGCAGATTGAGCATGTTGACGATGCCTTTCGGCCGCAGGTCGAAATGCTGTTTCACCAGTTCAGCGATCTTCTCGTCGGAGATATTTCCGGTGCCCTGCGTCGTCACCCATACGGAGGTCGGCTGGGCGACGCCGATGGCGTAGGAGATCTGTACCAGGCACTTGCTGGCGAGGCCGGCAGCGACGATGTTCTTTGCCACGTAGCGGCCGGCATAGGCTGCCGAGCGGTCAACTTTCGACGGATCCTTGCCGGAGAAAGCACCGCCGCCGTGAGGCGCCGCACCGCCGTAGGTGTCGACGATGATCTTGCGCCCGGTTAGACCGCAATCGCCCTGCGGACCGCCGACGACAAAGCGGCCGGTGGGATTGACGAGGTACTTGATGTCGCCCTTGATCAGTTCCTTCGGCAGCACCGGCTTGATGATGTCCTCGATCACGGCTTCGATGGCCGAGGCTTTCATCTTCGGTCCGTCGGACATTTCCGGCGAGTGCTGGGTCGACAGCACGACGGTGTCGATGGCGAAAGGCTTGCCGTCCTGATACTTGACGGTGACTTGGGACTTGGCGTCGGGGCGCAGCCAGGGTAAACGGCCGTCCTTGCGCAGCATGGCCTGGCGCTCGACGAGGCGATGCGACAGGTAGATCGGCAGCGGCATCAGCGTCGGGGTTTCGTCGCAGGCGTAGCCGAACATCAGGCCCTGGTCGCCGGCACCCTGATTCAGGTAGTCGTCGGAGGCGCGGTCCACGCCCTGAGCGATGTCGGGCGATTGCTTGTCGTAGGCGACCAGCACGGCGCAACCCTTGTAGTCGATGCCGTACTCGGTGTTGTCGTAGCCGATGCGCTTTATGGTGTTGCGTGCGACGCCGATGTAGTCGACGTTGGCGGTTGTGGTGATCTCGCCGGCGAGGACGACCAAGCCGGTATTGCACAATGTTTCGGCGGCGACACGCGCGGTCGGATCCTGCGCTAGGATGGCGTCGAGGATGGCATCCGAAATCTGGTCGGAAACCTTGTCCGGATGGCCTTCCGAGACTGATTCTGAAGTGAAGAAGTATTGGTTCGACATGCTTGCTCCCTTGTATTCCCCGTTGCTTGGTCGTCAGACCAGCTCGGGGATCGGAGCAGGAGTCGCTTTAGCAGTATTTGTAAGCCGCCCTGCAAGTTGTCCTGATTAACTCGGCGGAAGGCGCGGATAATACCGCTTTTTTTGCGGTCGTCAAACTGTACCCCACTCATGGGTTTTCTCTTCCGTCTGCTTGCCCGCCTGCCCCTGCCGGTGCTGCACAACCTTGGCGCACTGCTTGGCTGGCTGGCCTACTTGCTGTCACCCACCTATCGCCGCCACTTGCGCGAGAACATCGCACAGGCCGGCGTCGAAGCCGCTCGTGGTGTGGCAATAGCCGAAGCCGGCAAGACACTTACCGAACTCCCCAAACTCTGGCTGCGCCCACAGGACGAGGTGGTGGCACGGGTGGTGAAGGTTAGTGGCTGGGAACTGGTAGAAGCCGCCTGGAGCGCCGGTCGTGGCATCTTGTTCCTTACGCCGCATCTGGGTTGCTTCGAAGTCACCGCCCAATATTACGCCTCCCGATCTACTCACGCTGCGCATGGACCAATGACCGTGCTCTATCGTCGCCCCAAGCAGGCCTGGCTCGGCCCCATCATCGAGAACGGGCGTGGCGCCAATCTCAAGCTTGCGCCGGCCGATGTTTCCGGCGTCAAGAAACTGATCAAGGCACTGCGCTCCGGCGAGGCGGTGGGCATGTTGCCCGACCAGGCACCCAAAGAGGGAGAGGGAGTCTGGGCACCCTTCTTCGGTAAGCCCGCCTACACCATGACCTTGGCAGCGCGGCTGGCGCAGACCGGTGCGACCGTGATCTTCGCCTACGCCGAACGACTGCACTATGGCGCGGGCTATCACCTGAAGCTTTTCGCCCCTGAGGGCGACGTCACGACACCGGCAGGTATCAACTACGAGATCGAGCGCATCGTCAATATGTGTCCCGGACAATACCTGGGGGGTTATAACCGCTATAAAGGAAAACCGGCGTCTTCCGCTAATCCATGATGCGTTTAAGTCGAAGGATGAGTTGAAAACCGGTACTTTCCACGCGATGTGCGCGCAGCTCGGAATCAGGCCCGGTGACTTATGAAAGGTCAGCCATGAATCGATTTCAATATCCCGTATTGCTTACTGCCGCCGCTGAGGGTGGCCATGTTGTTACTTGCCGCGATCTGCCGCAGTTGATCACGCAAGGAGTGGATGAGGCGGATGCGCTCGAACAGGCGGGGGATGCCATGGATGAGGTATTCGCTACCTACATGATCGAAGGTTTGAACTTTCCAGATCCCAGCAAGGCGAAGCGCCGAGAGCATTTGGTTTCGCCGCCCGCAGAGACGATGGCGAAGGCGGCGTTGTATGTGGCAATGCGCGAAGCCGGAATCAGCAAGCTGCAACTCGCCAAGCGACTTGGCGTCGATGAAAAGGAAGTCCGTCGGTTGCTCGACCCGCACTATGGCTCAAAGCTGCCGCGTATCGCACAAGCGATTCAGGTATTGGGCCAACGGCTGGTGATCGGGCTGGAGCCGGCTTGAGGGGCGTGAATCGGCGGCCATGACCTGCCGCTGGCGAATCTTCTCTATTGCGGTCATTGATTTGCCCCCGTTACCCGGAAGCCGCCATTCGTATTGGCACAATCAATTGTTCTCGCCTGAACTTTGACAACGCGGCAATATGATCCTGTCAGGTGCGGCGAACCACAGGCACGTTGTGGTCAAGAGTCGATCATCCCGGTTACATTTTTCTCGACCCAAGCATCACTCTGTCCAGTCCTGCGAGGCTGCTGTTGTTGGCCCAAGCGAGCATAATGGCGGCACAGCTTGGAGGGAGCGGGAATGACGAATCGCCGCAGATTACTTGTTGCGCTTGGAGCCGTTGCGCTTGCCGCGCCGTTTAGCGGTTTTGCTCAAACGCCCGCCGCCGGGATGCATCGGATAGGGCTTCTCGGTGTGACGTCTGCCGCCGATACCGAAACGAGGTTGGATGCCTTGCGGGCCGGCCTGCGCAAACTCGGCTACGTCGAGGGAAAAAACATAGTCATTGAATATCGCTTTGCGGAAGGAAAGTATGAACGGCTTGCCGAACTGGCAGCCGAGCTGGTTAGTCTGAAGGTTGATGTCATCGTCACCTACGCCAACATAGGAGCCCGCGCGGCCAAGCAGGCAACGACGACGATACCCATAGTGGTGGCTACCTCTGCCGACTTGGTGGGCAGGGGCCTTGTCACCAGCCTCGCTCGACCAGGCGGGAATCTGACCGGTTCGAGCGTATTCTCGGAGGAACTGAGCCAAAAGCGGCTGGAGATGCTCAAGGAAGCCATGCCGCGCATCAAGCGAGTGGCGTACCTGATGAATCCGGGCAGTGATGTCGCCGAACCGAACTTGCGGGCGATACTGGTTGCAGCGAAGGCGCTCAAGTTGGAGGTACAGCCGTTCGAAGTGAGGAGTCCAGATCAATTCGACAGCACCTTCGCTGCGGTGAGCAAACAGCATATCGCCGCGGTACTGATCCAGGAGGAACCCATGCTCTCTTCCAACGCCAAATCAGCGGCAAACCATGCGGCCAGGCATCGGCTTTCCTCTTTTGGATTCGCCGCTCTCGCTGATGCTGGCGGCCTGATAGGCTATGGCGCCTCCCATACGGATATGTTTCGCCGCGCCGCCGTGTTTGTCGACAAGATCCTGAAGGGCGCCAAGCCAGGTGATCTGCCGATAGAGCAAGCGATGACCTTCGAATTGATCATCAACCTCAAGGTTGCGAAGACGCTTGGGCTGACCATTCCACAGTTGGTGCTCTCGCGGGCGGATAAGGTCATCGAATGACTCTACGCTGGCGTTTGTTCCCGAAATACGCGCCGCTGATCGTTTCCGGCTTGCCCACGCTCACCGGCACCAGCGTCAGCGATCCCCTCGTCGCCGCGATGAATTCCTTCTCCCTGTCTCGCCACCGATGGAAGGCTCTTTCGCCCAATCCATGGTTCGCACAGTATTCCCTCTGCTTCAAACCACTTCGACACCAATTCTCAACGTGCTCTCGCCAGAATTCCGGCCCGTGTCTCGTCGCCATCTCTTGCACCTTTGGGAAAGCACCAAGAGTGCACTGGCTCAACAGAGTAGTAATTATGGACTGGCCGGATCCTTACGGTATATCTATATCGCATTAGGAATGACTGCTTCCCTATTTTCGGCATTCATGGCGAATGGCCGCTTCCGATTATTGCCACTGTCGGCAATGGGTCGAAAGTGAGCATTCATATTTTTCTCATCCTTGAACGTGGCAGGCTAATGTGACTCGTATCACCCTTGCGCTTATGTGGCTCTTGCACTGGTTGCCCATGCCGGCGCTGGCGGCGTGTGGCCGTCTCTTTGGCCGGTTGTTCTATTTATTGGGCCGCCCGCGCCGCCACATCACGCTGACAAATTTAGGTCTGTGCTTCCCGCAACTGACGGCCGCCGAAAAGTCGGCGCTGGCGCGACGGCACTTTGAATATTTTGGCCGCAGTTTTGTCGATCGCGGACTGCTATGGTGGGCGTCAGCAGCACGCATTGCCCGGGTCGCCAGGATCGAAGGCGGGGAGCATCTCACTGCCCTCAAGGGCCAGCCCGTCATTCTGCTGGCACCCCATTTTGTCGGCATCGAGATGGCGTGGGCGAGAATGTGCATGGATCATGACATGTCCGGCATGTATGCCCAACAAAAGAACCCGCTGTTCAACAAGATGCTCTATGAGGGGCGGGCACGCTTCGGCAAGCCCTTGATGCTCTCGCGTCAGGAAAGTATTCGCAAGCCGATCAAGGCGATGAAAGCCGGCATCCCGTTTTTTTACCAGCCGGATCTGGACTACGGCAGGCACGACGCGATTTTCGTGCCATTTTTTGCTGTGCCTGCTGCTACGGTGACGGGGCTTGCGCGTCTCGCGCGCATGACCGGTGCGGCAGTGGTACCGCTGATCAGTCGCATGACCGATACGGGCTATGTCGTCGAGATCGGCGCGCCCTGGCAGGATTACCCCGGAGAGAGCATCGAGGTCGACACGCTGCGCATGAATGCTTTCATCGAGCAGGAAATTCTGAAGATCCCAGAACAGTATTACTGGCTGCACCGACGTTTCAAAACTCGTCCGCCGGGGGAAAAAAGGCCGTATTGACCCGGGATTTCCCCTTATTTGTAAAAAGTCGGCGCTGGCGGGACGGCGTATCCTCGCCCGATGAAGATTCGATTCACCAAAATGCACGGGCTTGGCAACGATTTTGTCGTGCTCGATGCCACGGGCTTGCGGGGCCAAAATTTCGTTCCCACGCCGGCACAGGCGCTTTGGCTGGCCGACCGCCATTTCGGCATCGGCTGCGACCAGGTTCTCGTCGTCCAAAAACCGGAGCGCCCGAGTGACTCGGGTGAGAGTGGCGCCGATTTTCGCTACCGTATCTTCAATGCCGACGGTGGCGAGGTCGAGCAGTGCGGCAACGGGGCGCGCTGCTTCGTGCGCTTCGTGCATGAGTTGGGTCTGACGAGCAAGCGCGAGATCCGCGTCGAAACGCAGTCCGGTCTGATCGCACTGCGCCTTGAGGCCGATGGTCAGGTGACCGTCGACATGGGCGTGCCGAGATTTACCCCCGCAGATATCCCGTTTCTTGCTGATACTGATAGATTGGTCCATACGCTCGAGTTCGATGGCCGCAGCGCGGCGATCACGGTGGTGTCGATGGGCAACCCGCACGCGGTGCAAGTGGTAGAAAACGTCAATATTGCCCCAGTGGCGCGCGATGGTCCGTTGATCGAAGCGCACCCGTATTTTCCCAAGCGCGTCAATGCGGGATTCATGGAGGTCGTCGATCGCCATGCCATCCGCTTGCGCGTCTATGAGCGCGGCGCCGGCGAGACGCTGGCCTGCGGCACCGGCGCCTGCGCGGCTGTGGTGGTGGGCATCCGGCGCGGCCTGCTGGATTCGCCCGTGCGCGTGGCAACGCACGGCGGCGAGTTGAAGATTGCTTGGAACGGCATGGGTCAGCCTGTCCTGATGACCGGCCCGGCTGTTACCGTATTTACTGGCGAAGCAGAATTACCCGAGCTACCCGAGGAAAAATGATATGACTATTGCAGCCAAGGATGTTGCCCAATACCTGAAGGATCACCCGGATTTCTTCAATCAATACGCCGACACGCTGGCGCAGATCACGATTCCTGATCAGCATGGCGGGCGCGCCGTGTCGATTACCGAACGACAGATTGGCACCTTGCGCGACCAGGCCAAACGTCTGGAAACGAAGCTGGCCGAACTGATTCGCTTCGGCGAGGAGAACGATGCTCTTTCCGGCAAGGCACACCGCCTCGACGTGGCGCTTGCCGGCGCCGCCGATGCGAACAGCGTGTTGCGTGTCTTGTACGCCCACCTCGGCGGTGACTTTGCCGTGCCGCATGTCGCCGTGCGTCTGTGGAATGTGGCGGGTGATCCCAGCGCGCCGGAATTCACGCCGATGAGCGTGGCCGCACACGAATTCGCTGCCACATTGAAGCGCCCCTACTGCGGCGTGGGGAGCGGCCCGGATGTCCTCGGCTGGTTTGGTGAACGCGGCAGCCATGTGCGTTCGCTGGCGCTCGTTACCCTGCGGCGCGGCCCCGACACCTTTGGCCTGCTGGCCCTCGGTAGCGAGGAACCGCAGCGTTTCTACCCCGAGATGGGCACGCTCTACCTCGAGCGCATCGGCGAGGTGGCTGCCGCAGCGCTTACCAGAACGTTGCCCCCAGCGCTGAACTGAGACCGACCGTGGCCGTAACTGTGGCCGATCCCACCGTCGAACAATTCCTCGCCGAACTGGCGCACCAGCGGCGTGCCAGCGTGCATACCCTGATTGCGTACCGGCACGACCTGGCTTTGCTGCAAGCCTGTGCCGGAGATTGCCCCTTGGGTAAATTGCAAACCCACGAACTGCGCCGGCAGGCGATGCGCCTGCATGGTCAGGGACTGTCGCCCCGTTCCGTTGCACGCACCCTGTCGGCCTGGCGCGCCTACTATCGCTGGCTGGCGCGGCGCGGGCAA
>CAIYZZ010000374.1 GCA_903930805.1 uncultured Rhodocyclaceae bacterium
GGTATGTCGGTCGCGATGCTGGGCGTCGTCGTAGGGATGGTAGTGCGACAGGTCTGAACTGATGACGATCAGTGTTTCTGGCCCGCCCCAGAGCAACTCCAGTACTTCAGCCACTTCATCGGGGGTGGCATAGCCGACGGCGAAGGGGACGAGGCTGAAGTCATCCAGTACCCGTTGCAGAAATGGCAATTGCACTTCCAGTGAATGCTCGGCGGCATGGGCGCCATCGTGACGCACTACCTGTGGCAGCTTGAGCGCAGCGGCAATGGCTGCTTGGTCGAGTGGTACCGTGCCCAGCGGTGTTTCGAAGTTCTGAGCACTGGAAACTGCCAGACCGCGTACTGCGACGCGATGGCAGGGGCCGAGCAATACGACTCGCCGGATCGTCGCTGCCTGCGGCACGAGGAGCACATAAGCGCTGGCGGCGACCGGCCCGGAATAGATGTACCCGGCGTGTGGTGCGATCAAGGCCTTGGGCGGGTGAAAAGTCGGTGCTGGCGAAATGAAATGCCCCGTATGGGGTGCGGCGGCAGCCAGCAAGGTATCGATCTCGGCAGACAGAACAGTTGGCTCGCCAGGATAGAACATGCCAGAAACGGCTGCGGGACGGGTAGCTTGAGTTTGCATGACGGCGATCCTTTCTTCAGCCTTATCCAACGCAATACGAGCCTGAAGAAGGGGCGAAAACTTGTACTTCAAGATAAGCTGCGGGCGCGAACATGAACCCATTATAGAATCGAGCCATGACATATTTTGCACTGGTTCCTGCTGCTGGTGGTGGTGCGCGCATGGGAGGGGATTGTCCCAAGCAATACCTTCTGCTTGCTGGATTGCCATTGATCCGCCATACCTTGAACGCACTGGCTGCTGTACCCGCAGTGGCGCAGGTGTTTGTCGTGCTGGCGCCAGATGACTCGCGTTGGGATGACTTCGACTGGAGCCCTCTTGCGCCAAGGCTGACGGTGTTGCGTTGTGGCGGGCAGACGCGGGCGGAGAGCGTTACAAATGGCCTGCGTGCGATGCGCGGACAGGTCGAGGCTAATGATTGGGTGCTGGTGCATGATGCTGCCCGCGTTTGCCTGACGCCGGCGCACGTTGAAAAACTGATCGCGGAGGTTGGCGATGATCGAGTCGGCGGCCTGTTGGCCGTGCCAGTGGCAGATACACTGAAGCGTGCCCACGAGCTTGTTGCGGAGGGCGCGCGTGTCTCGGCCACTGTGTCGCGCGAGGGACTGTGGCAAGCGCAGACGCCGCAGATGTTCCGTTATGGATTGCTTGCGGAGGCACTTGAATATGCCCCGACGGTGACTGACGAAGCTAGCGCCATAGAGGCACTAGGCCTGCATCCAAAGTTGGTGGCGGCGGATGCTACCAATCTCAAAGTAACCTATCCGCTCGACCTGCAACTGGCCGGGTGGATTCTCGCAAACAGGAAAGCGGGGGCGTGATGGAGTTCCGGGTTGGGCAGGGCTATGACGTACACCCCTTGGTGCCGGGGCGGGCACTGATCCTCGGTGGTGTGACGATTCCTTACGACAAAGGTCTGGATGGCCACTCGGATGCCGATGCTCTGCTACACGCAATCACCGACGCCGTGCTGGGCGCTGCCGGGTTGGGTGACATCGGCCGGATGTTTCCCGATAGCGACGAGAAATGGCGCGGTGCGGACAGCCGTGTGCTGTTGCGCGGAGCGCTGGCGGCAGTGCGTGCGGCCGGCTGGCGGGTGGGTAATGTCGATTGCACGGTAATTGCCCAGGCGCCACGCATCGCACCCCATGTCGCGGCGATGTGCGATAACTTGGCCTACGACCTTGGTGTCGCAGTGGAGTGCGTCAATGTCAAAGGCAAGACGACGGAACGGCTGGGTTTCGAGGGGCGCGGTGAAGGCATTGCTGCCGCAGCGGTGGCACTGCTGGTCCGTGCCTGACGCAGGGATCCGCTGGGGTAATCGTTGCTGCGGGAAAGCGCATAGAATCACCGAGTCCAGACTGTACATACACTTTTCATGAAAATTTTCGGTTCCAGAAAGCTTACGCCCCGCTTGGCGCGGCTCGCAAAAATTTCCCTGTTCAGTCAGTTATCCCCGGTGGAACTGGGCATCATCGATGGCCTTCTCCATCAGCGGGAATACCTCGCGGGTGAAATGATTTTTGACGAGGGTGAGGAAGGGCAGGCGATTTATATCGTGCAGGAGGGCGAGGTCGCATTGGGGCGACAGGGGCAGGGCGAGGATGGACGCATTGCCACGCTGGGGGCTGGTGCATTCTTCGGCGACATGGCGCTGCTCGACAATCTGCCTCGCACTGCGCAGGCGAGAGCGCTAACGCCCTCCAAGCTGTCAGTATTTTTTCGTCAGGATTTCCTGGCGCTGATGGATACCCATGCGCGTATCGCCAGCAAAATTGCGTTGCAAGTGGCGCGCGAGATGGGGCGGCGGATTCGTCAGTTACAGGGGAGTGACACCCAGGTATGGCATCAACATCTTTAGACGTGTCTGTGGCGCGACAGCAATCCGGCCCAGTGGTCTGGGCTGCGATTATTGGCTCAACCTGCCTGCTGCTGGCAGCGCTCCAAAAACTGCTTTGGTTGACGGTGCCCTTTCTGCTGGCATTGATTCTCTATTACATGTTGCAACCAGCCATGCAGGCGCTGATCTATCGCGGCATGCGTCGAGAAACCGCTGCCGGCTCCGTCATGGCGTGTTTTATTGTGACCTTACCTTTGGCGGGTATGTTGGCATTGCCCCAGTTCGGCGCACGCATAATCGACTGGCAGGCGACTCTCATGCGCTATCTGCACGGCGGTCAAACGCTACTGGATCGCAGCCTGCATACCCTCGAGACAAGTTGGAGCGTATTTGCCAAGGCTCGGTTGGCGGATCTCGCTTCTGCGCGACTGGCGGATTATTCTGAATCGTTGTCCAGCCATGTCGAGCCGATCGTAATTGGTGCAGCAGCCTGGGCCCCGGCGCTACTGCTGACGCCATTTCTTGCATTTTTCTTTTTGCGCGACGGCCGGGTCTTCATGCGATTTCTCGCTCACGCGGTCCCCAATGCTTTTTTCGAGCGTACGCTCAGTCTGCTGGCAGAGGTCGATCGTACTGCCCGCGCATATTTCCAGGGACTGCTGTGGCTGACCGTGCTGGACACTGTTACCTTGGGGCTCGGCCTCTGGCTGCTGGGCTTTCCCGGTCCTTGGGTGCTTGGTCTGATTTGTGCCGTCCTGGCCTGGATTCCTTACGTCGGTTCCATCCTCGGTGGTTTGCTCGTGGTTCTGGTCGCGGCGACGGACTTTCCGCAAGCGCCAGAGATGGCATGGTGGGCCGTAGCGCTTTTTGTGTTGGCGCGTACGCTCGACGATTTTGTCTATATGCCGCTGACCATTGGCAAAAGTTTGCACATGCATCCATTACTGACTGTGGTGATGATCTTTGTCGGTGGTGCAGTGGCTGGTGTCGCGGGCCTGATGCTGGTTCTGCCGGTTCTTGGCGTGGTCATGGTGGTCGGTCAGACGCTCGGCCAGTTGCTTACCGAACCGCGCCTGATGGCGCGCCATCGCCACGCGAGATCCCTTAGCCGCAAGATCGCCGAAGCTGATCTATTCCGTTAATCCGACGCACAATTTCGCCACTTCAAAAATTCTTTTCTAGAAGTGATTGACGGTTGAATTTCAATCCGTATAATGCGCCCCTCTTTGCTGCTTGGTGCAGCGTGATCTTTAAAAAATTAACAGCCGATAGGTGTAGGTGCTTGCTGGGTTGAGGCGAGCGATACGCGGTGGTACCGAAATCGAAGGTACTGTTGCAGGATCTGGAAAGATCTTGGTTGAAAGACTGTACGTTTGCTTGGCTTAAAAAATAGCAGCAAAGCACTTACACGGAAACAAACAGTAAGGTTAAGAAATTGATCTTGTTGATTCTGAGTAAGTGAGCGAAGAGATTGAACTGAAGAGTTTGATCCTGGCTCAGATTGAACGCTGGCGGAATGCTTTACACATGCAAGTCGAGCGGCAGCGCGGGGGCAACCCTGGCGGCGAGCGGCGAACGGGTGAGTAACACATCGGAACGTACCCTATCGTGGGGGATAACACATCGAAAGATGTGCTAATACCGCATACGACCTGAGGGTGAAAGCAGGCGATCGCAAGCCCTTGCGCGACAGGA
>CAIYZZ010000375.1 GCA_903930805.1 uncultured Rhodocyclaceae bacterium
CCGCCGAACGATTTCACCAATCTGTTGCATCCATCGGTTGAATCCAAGAAGCACTTCAGCCGTTCCAGTCGACTACTCACGGGTAAGTAATCGGCCTGAAGAGACCTTGGTAGTCAGTTGAACTCGAAAGATGGCCGGCGTTTAGATTTCATTGGCGCAGATTCGGGAGAAGGCTTCTTCCTTGAGGCCATGCTGTTGCGCATTGCCTGAGGCGCTGGTCAGAAATATTCAGGGGGATGCGGGTAAGTTTCCCGCCTGTGCGGGACGGGTGCGCAATTCGTTTTCTATCCGGTTCGCAATGTCAGCTGCTGAGGTGCCATATGGAAAGCGTACAAGAAACTGCCCGCCCGGCGCCAGTAAGTACATGCCGGCAGTATGATCAATCGTGTAGTTTTCCGGTATTCCGTTGGGGTCGATCACCTTCTCGTAGGTCACCTTGAAGTTTTTCGCGGCACGATTGACGAGCTCTGGTGATCCGGTTGCTCCGATGATGCGGGCATCAAAAAACTTCAGGTATGCCCCTAGATGTTCCAGCGTGTCGCGTTCGGGGTCGACGGAGATGAATAGCGGCTGAACACGATTGGCCTGTGTGCCGAGTTGCTTCATGACCGCGCTCATTTCGAGTAGCGTGGTCGGACAAATATCTGGACAAAAGGTATAGCCGAACGTAATGAGCTGAAAACGGTCGGGGAAATCGCCGTCCATGATGACCATACCGTTCTGAGCCTGTAGCAGGTAGCGAGGGTTGATGCTGATGTCCGGAATTCCGCCGTCGGGAGCGATCTGATGTGCCCCGGGTGGTGTCAGCGGGCGGGCGGTGACTTCAAGTTCTAGCTCAAGTGAGGGGTGTGGCGGGCAGTCTGACTTGTCACCCCCCTGCGCAAGAAATGCCCGCGTAGTAGCTTGTTCGAACAACACGCTGAGTTCCTTGGTTTTAGGTACTCGTGAGATCATGATCGTCTTGATCCGTGCTGACAGTTCTTTCTGGCCGCAGGCAAGAGACTGGCCATTGAGACGGCCCAAGGAGCTGACGGTCGCTGTTAGCGAGTCTGTTTCGGTTGTAGCGTGTATGCCGTCGGTCATGGAAAGCAACGCGCACAGGCCAGCTATCTGCAGGATGGGGAAACGGGTTGGTTTCATTGCTGGTTGTCTTGCAGATGAGTAATGTGGGCGAGGATGTCCTCGATGTCTGTTACGGATATTTGGCCAAGGATGTCGAGGTTGTTGGTTTTCATGGATACATTGCCTTTGCTGGGCACATCTTCCTCGTCATCGGCTACATCATGTGACCGCCCTCCATTGAGGTAGATATTGATCTGCCGCTTGAGGTAGTTCGTATATTGACCGACAAGCATCGGAAAGCGACCAATACCCATGCCGGTCTTGCCATGGCAATGGGCGCAGTTCTCATTGTAGAGTGACTTGCCATTATCCAAGTTACCCGGAAAGCGAGGAATGATCATCACCTTTTCCATTGCCTCAAGGCGGGTCAGCGCATCGTCGGCATCCTTGAATCTAGGAAATTTCGTTTGCAGGGTGATACCGGCCAGATAGGTGGATACATTCTTGATGTCCCCATC
>CAIYZZ010000376.1 GCA_903930805.1 uncultured Rhodocyclaceae bacterium
CAATCGCCGTGCCGGGGCTGGCGCTTCCGCTGCATTGCGTCTGCGCACACCTCTCCCTTTTCGGCCGTTCGCGCCGCCACCAGCTCGATGCGCTGGCAACGCATATCGAAACCAGCGTGCCGCCGGATGCCCCGCTCGTGATCGCCGGTGACTTCAACGACTGGCGCAATCGCGCCCACGAACTGCTGGCGGCGCGACTCGGACTCGCCGAGGTATTTGCCGGGGACGATGCGCGGCCTTCGCGCAGTTTTCCTGCGGCGTTGCCGATCTTCCGTCTCGATCGCATTTATGCGCGTGGCTTGAAGCCGGTGGCATGCACTGTGCATCATGGTCTGCCGTGGTCGGCGATTTCAGACCATGCTGCGCTCTCGGCGCGTTTTTCTTTTTCATGACCGCCGATTTTCTGTCCGGTAACAAGATCGAACTGTTGGAATCTGGCGGACAGTTTTTTCCCGCGCTGATCGCAGCCATCAACGCTGCAGCGTGCGAAGTTCATCTCGAAACCTATATCTTTGCCGATGACGTGGCCGGTCGCGCGGTGGTCACCGCGCTGGCGGCTGCGGCGCAACGCGGCGTTGCCGTGCGGGTGCTCGTCGATGGTTTTGGGGCGCGCGAATTTGTGCCTGGCTTGGGACAGGTATTGATCGCGGCTGGCGCAAGCGTCGAGGTTTACCGTGCCGAACTGCCGCAGCTCAAATTACGGCGTCACCGGCTACGCCGGCTGCATCGCAAGCTCGCCGTCATCGACGGCCGCATCGCTTTTGTCGGCGGCATCAACATCATCGACGATGCTGATACCCCTGATCTGGGGCCGCGCTTCGACTATGCTGTGCGTATTGCCGGACCGCTGGTGACACAAATCCACGCCAGTGTGCGGCACTTGTGGCGTCTGGTGGGCTGGGCGAAGCTGCAACACCGGCCACCGGGGAGTCCTGTCACCCCGCGCGCGCAAGACGCTCCGGCCGGCACGATGACCGCTGGTTTTCTGATACGCGACAACCTGCGTCACCGCCGCGACATCGAGGATGCTTACCTCACCGCCATCGCGAATTCCAAAAATGACATCGTGCTGGCCAGTGCCTATTTTTTGCCCGGCCGGCGGTTTCGCCGCGCCCTGCTCGGTGCGGCGGCGCGTGGCGTGCGCGTCACCGTCCTGTTGCAGGGGCAGGTGGAATACGCCTTGCTGCATTACGCCACTCAGGCGCTCTATCGCGTGCTGCTGGCCGGCGGCATACGTATCTTCGAATACCACGCCGGTTTTCTGCACGCCAAGGTGGGGGTGATCGATGGGCAATGGGCGACGGTAGGCTCGTCGAACATCGACCCCTTCAGCCTGCTGCTGGCGCGTGAGGCGAATGTGGTGGTACAGGATGCCGGTTTTGCCGCTGAACTTTCCGCCAGCCTGCAGCGCGCCATCGACGGTGGTGCCCGTGAAATCGTCCATGCCGAACTTGCGCGCAGCTCGCTACCGGTACGCGCCATGCGCTGGCTGGCTTACTACATGGTGCGCCTGCTGGTGGGTTTCACGCGCTACGGCGGCAGCGACTACCGCGAGTAGAGCCGCGCGTATTCGATTTTCGGGCAGCGATCCATCACCACATCGAGGCCGGCGGCAACCGCCTGCTGCGCCGCTGACTCGTGAATGATGCCCAGCTGCAGCCAGAGCGATTTGGCACCGATGGCAATGGCCTCCGCAGCGATCGGTGGCACGTCGGCGGCTTTGCGGAACACGTCGACCATGTCCACTTTTACCGGGATTCCCGTCAGACTGGCATAGCAACGCTGGCCGAGAATTTCGCTCTCCTGCGGATTGACCGGAATCACCGTGAAGCCATGCGCCATCAGGTAACGTGCAACGACATTGCTCGGGCGGTCTTCGCGTGCGGACAGGCCGACCATGGCGATGACGCGGTGGGTTTCGAGTATCCGGCGCAGGCCGGTATCGTCAGTGACGATCATCAAACAATTTCCTGGACGGGTTGGCTGGGATGGCGCGGCACCTGATTCAGATTCCAGTGGGCCCGCGCCCAGGCCCAAAAGTCGGCGCAGCCTCTGCGGGCCGCTTCCGGCCTGACGGCCTCCCTGCTGGCAGGACGGCAATCTGGGCGGCGTAATTCATCGGGCGGATTCTGGCCGAGAAAACGCGCCGCCGCAAACAGCGCGGGCATTGGGTTGCGTGCATCGACCGGTGCAGCGCGGGTTTGCTTCGACAGTTTTTCACCGGCGGCATCGACAGCGACCGGCAGGTGCGCATAGGCGGGTGTCGGCAGCCCGAGCAGGCCTTGCAGGTAAATCTGGCGCGGTGTCGAATGGATCAGGTCGGCGCCGCGCACCACGTGGTCGATGCCCTGGTCGGCATCATCGATGACGACGGCGAGTTGGTAGGCAAACAAACCATCGGCGCGCAGCAGCACGCAGTCGCCCACATCGCGCGGCAAGTTCTGTTGTTGGCGACCTTGCAGGATGTCATCGAATCCGGTGTCGCCCTCCAGACGCAAACGCCATGCGCGCGCAGCCCGTCCCGGCGCCAGACCTGTGCGACAGGTGCCGGGGTAAACCGGCGCACCGTCGACCCCGGCCGGTGCGCCGGCCAGTTCGCTGCGCGTGCAGCCGCAGGGATACACCACTCCTGTGGCCCTCAGTTGTTCGAACACTGCCCGGTAGTGCTCGTCACGCGTGCTTTGGTACATCACCGTACCGTCCCACTCGAAGCCAAAAGCTTCCAGCGTGACAAGAATTGCGCTGGCGTGTTCAGGACGGCAACGCGGCTGATCGACATCTTCCATGCGCACCAGCCAGCGTCCGCCGCGCGATCGCGCTTCGAGAAAGCTGCCGAGCGCGGCAACCAGCGAGCCGAAATGCAGCGGCCCCGTGGGTGAAGGCGCGAAGCGTCCGCAGGGCTGGCGGGAGGGGGGTGAAGAGGGTGTCATTGGCTACATTGATATCACGAATGCCCGGATGTGAGCCAAGCAGGTAGCATTGGCGACCTTTTTACCAACGCAACCACGGAGCGCTGCATGGCCACCATTACCCTCACTGCCGACAACTTCAAGGAAACCATCTCAGGGCACGACATCGTCATCGTCGATTTCTGGGCGGAATGGTGCGGCCCTTGCCGCTCTTTCGCGCCCGCCTTCGAGGCGGCCTCGGAGAAATATCCCGACATCGCCTTCGCCAAGGTTAATACCGAGGTGGAGCAGGAGATGGCCGGCGGCTTCAATATCCGCTCGATCCCGACGCTGATGGTATTTCGCGAGCAGGTCATCCTGTACGCGGAAGCCGGTGCGTTGTCGGCCGCCGCGCTCGATCAACTGATCGAGCAGGTGCGCTCGCTCGACATGGAGAAAGTCCGTGCCGAGATCGCTGCCAGCGACGCTGCTGAGTAGTTCAAGCGTTCAGTCCAGACTCTCGCCGCACGCTGCCGCAAACTGGGCGGCGATGTCGGCGCGCGTCGGCTTGTGGTTTTGCCCACCGCGATGGGCGATCTTGATGCTGCCCATCAGACCCGCGAGGCGCCCCGTCTTCTGCCAGTCCCAGCCGCGTGTGATGCCATAGAGCAGGCCGGCTCGGTAGGCATCGCCGCAGCCGGTCGGGTCGACCAACTGTGAAGGAGCGACTGCCGGAATGTCGATCCTGGTGTTGTTGGCATAAATGTGTGAGCCGCTGCCGCCGAGCGTAACCACCAGCGCACGCACTTCGCGCGCCAGCTCTTCGAGGCCCTTGCCGGTGCGCTCGGTGAGCAGCTTGGCTTCGTAGTCGTTGACCGTACAGTAGTCGGCCAGCTTGATGAAATCGAGCAGTTCCTCACCATTGAACATCGGCAGGCCTTGGCCCGGGTCGAAGATGAAGGGGATGCCGAGTGCATGAAATTCGCGCGCATGCTGCAACATGCCGTCGCGGCCATCGGGTGAAATGATGCCCAGTTTGACGTCGCTCGCGTCGGCGATGTGGTTCTCGTGCGAGAAATTCATCGCGCCCGGATGGAAAGCGGTGATCTGGTTGTCGTCGATATCGGTGGTAATGAAGGCC
This sequence comes from uncultured Rhodocyclaceae bacterium, assembly GCA_903930805.1. Lineage (GTDB taxonomy): Bacteria > Pseudomonadota > Gammaproteobacteria > Burkholderiales > Rhodocyclaceae > Sulfuricystis. The sequence goes on from CAIYZZ010000376.1 coordinate 4,030, forward strand.
TGGGCCGTGAAGCTGTCGGGAATCTCGCGCACATGCTGCACCGGCAGGCCGAGTTGCTTGAGGCGTGCCTTGTAGGGCGCATAGTCATCGCCGACGGCTGCCATGATGAGCGGTAATCCACCCAGCAGGCGCAGGCTGTAGGCGATGTTGCCGGCACAGCCACCGTATTCGCGCCGCATGTCCGGGACGAGGAAGGCGACGTTGAGGATGTGGATCTGTTCCGGCAGAATGTGGTTCTTGAAGCGATCGTTGAACACCATGATGGTGTCGTAGGCAAGCGAACCGCAGATAAGAGTATTCATGGCTTGAGTTCCGGGTCAGGGATAGAAAAGATAAAGGCGGTAGCCGATGGCCGGCACGCCGCGCGCTTCGAACGTGAGTTTCACGGCGAGTTCGCCACGGGCGGCAAAACCGGCAGCGGGCGTCTGGCCTGCCGGCAGGTAATCGGCCGGCGCCAGCACCTTGCGCAGCAGCGCATTGTCCTGCATGTCGGTTAACGCGAGTTCGAGGTGGGGATAATCCTGATCGAAGGGCGCGCGGTTCTTCAAGGTGGCGGTGAACAGCAGGCGGTCATCGTTGGCCGGGGCCAGATCGGAGCTGTCGATGCCGAGTAATTCCGGCTTGCGCGGACGCGGCAGCACGCAACCCACCCAATCGCAGCCAGCGACCAGTGCCGGTCGTAACTCGGGCGAGAGCACGGCAAGTTCGACGCGAAAGATGAAAAGGAGTTGGGCCGCCGCGAGCATGAGCAGGATTGAAATGCCGAAAACCCATGGCCAACGACGCGGTGGGGGCAGTTCTTCGACCTCTTCCCAGGTTTCTTCGGCCGGGCCTTCGTCAATTGACTCTTCTGGTTCGACAGCAGCAGGCTCGACTTCCTCCACGGTTGCCTCCGTAACCGCGGCTGCCCCCGTGTCGACCTCCTCAACGCTTGGCGGCATCTCGGATTCAGCAATGACTACAGGCTCCGGGATGGTTTCAGGAACTTCTATGGTGGCAGTGGTCGCCGCGAGAATTTCATCGGTCAGGCTGTCGAGCGCATTGAACACATCGCGACAAGTGCCGCAACGCACCTGGCCGTTACGCGCTTTCAACTGCTCCGGCAGCACCCGGAAGGCGGTCTGGCAGTGGGGGCAGCGCGTCAGCATGCGCCGAGTCTACCTTTTGTTCCTTCGAGTCGCACCCAGCCTTCATGTACCGCGCCTACTGTGAGCGGCAGATAGGGCGCATAGGCAGCGATGACTTGTGCGGACTGTGACTCCAGCACGCCGGAGAGTGCCAGTCGCCCACCGGGCCTGAGCCGCGAAGTCAGCAGCGGGGCCAGCAGCATGAGCGGGTTGGTGAGAATATTAGCAACCACGCGGTCAAAGGTTTCGGCGAGTACGTCCCCCGAATGGGCGAGACGTATTTTCACGTGGTTGCGCGCGGCGTTGTCGGTAGCAGCGGTAAGCGCGGCCTTGTCGATGTCGATGCCCAGCACATTTTCTCCACCAAGTTTCAGCGCCGCAATGCCCAGAATGCCGGAACCGCAGCCGTAATCGAGCAGCGACAGACCCGGCCTAATTTCACGTTCCACCCACTCGAGACACAAGCGCGTGGTCGGATGACTGCCGGTGCCGAAAGCGAGGCCCGGGTCAAGTTCAAGGTTGATCGCCGTCGGGTCGGGCGCCGTGTGCCACGAGGGCACGATCCACAGCCGGTCGGAGATGCGGATCGGGTCGAACTGCGACTGGGTTAAGCGTACCCAGTCCTGTTCGGCCACCTCATCCAGAGTGATTGCCGGAAGATTGTCGATGCCTGCTGCGGCCGCTGCGTCGGCAATCTGCCCCATAAGATTGTCGCCAGGTTCGAACAGTGCGATGACTCGGCTGTCGTCCCACAGGGGCGTCGTAGGAGATCCCGGCTCGCCAAACTGTGGCGTTTCATTTTCCGTGCCGGCCAGCGCATCCTCGACGCTGACCGAAATTGCGCCCGCTGCTATGAGCGCGTCAGAGAGCGCATCGGCATGGGCGGCATCGGTTTCGAGCGCGACCGACACCCACATTAAAATTGCCCCCCACGCTCGCAACCCCGGCTCGCTGCCCCCCACAAGGGGGCGCATGCTTTCTCGGGACGGCCCGTCGAAAGCATGTCGATTTATTTCCGGTTCGCTTCCTCGCGCGCGGCGAGTTTTTCTTCAAGGTAATGGATGCTCGTGCCGCCCTGCATGAAGCGTTCGTCGAGCATCAGATCCTGGTGCAGCGGGATGTTCGTCTTGATGCCGTCGACCATCATTTCCGACAGGGCGATGCGCATGCGCCGTATGGCTTGCTCGCGCGTATCGCCGTAGGCGATCACCTTGCCGATCATCGAATCGTAATGTGAAGGCACGGTATAGCCGGAGTAGGCGTGCGAATCGACGCGGATGCCGGGCCCTCCCGGCGGGTGCCAATTTGTGATTTTGCCGGGAGATGGCGTGAACTTGAAGGGATCTTCGGCGTTTATGCGGCATTCGATGGCGTGACCGCGCATTTCGATGTCGCGCTGGCGGAACCAGAGTTTCTCACCGGCAGCAATGCGAATCTGCGCTTGCACGATGTCGATGCCGGTGGTCAGTTCGGTCACCGGATGCTCTACCTGCACGCGCGTGTTCATCTCGATAAAGTAGAATTCGTTGTTTTCGTACAGGAATTCAAAGGTGCCGGCACCGCGGTAACCGATCTTGCGGCAGGCTTCGGCGCAGCGGTCGCCGATGCGTGTGATGGCGCGTCGATTTACCTCGGGAGCCGGTGCTTCTTCGATAACCTTCTGGTGGCGTCGCTGCATCGAGCAATCGCGCTCACCCAGCCAGACAGCGTTCTTGTAGCTGTCGGCAAGGATCTGAATTTCGATATGGCGCGGGTTTTCAAGAAACTTTTCCATGTAAACCACGGGGTTGCCGAAAGCCGCACCTGCTTCTGTGCGCGTCATGTTAACCGCGTTGATCAGCGCAGCTTCGGTGTGCACCACGCGCATGCCGCGCCCACCACCACCACCGGCAGCCTTGATGATGACCGGATAGCCGACCGCGCGCGCAATTTTCACGATCTCCTTTGGGTCTTCTGGCAACGCACCTTCAGAGCCGGGGACGCAGGGTACCCCGGCGACCTTCATCGCATCTTTTGCAGAGACCTTGTCGCCCATCAGGCGAATGGTTTCAGGGCGCGGGCCAATGAAGACGAAGCCGGATTTCTCGACGCGTTCGCCGAAGTCGGCATTCTCCGAGAGAAAACCGTAGCCAGGATGGATCGCCTCGGCGTCGGTCACTTCCGCCGCCGAAATGATGGCAGGGATGTTGAGATAGCTCTGGGAGGACGGCGCTGGCCCGATGCAGACCGACTCGTCGGCCAGTTTGACGTATTTGGCCTCGGCATCGGCGACCGAGTGCACAGCGACGGTGCGGATGCCCATTTCGCGGCAGGCACGCAGAATCCTTAGCGCGATCTCGCCGCGATTGGCGATCAGGATTTTCCCAAACATTGCCATCAGCCGATGAGAAACATGGGTTGGTCGAACTCGACCGCCTGTCCGTTTTCGACCAGGATGGCCTTGATGACGCCATCGGCGTCTGCCTCGATTTCGTTCATCAGTTTCATGGCCTCGATGATGCAGAGCGTTTCGCCCTGCTTCACGACTTTGCCGATATCGACAAAGGCAGCCGCACCGGGGGTGCCGGAGCGGTAGAAGGTGCCGACCATCGGCGCCTTCATGACGTGACCTTCGGGCTCGGCGGGAGCAACCTCTGCGGCGGCAAAAGTCGGCGCTGGCGGGACGGCCCCATTGGCCATCATCATCTGTGGCTGCATCCCCATCGGCATGCTCACCATGGTGGTGTTGGGCGTCATGGCGGGGTGTTTGACGATGCGGATTTTTTCTTCGCCTTCGCTGATCTCCAGTTCCGAAATGCCGGAGTTTTGTACCAGGTCGATAAGGGTTTTGAGCTTTCTGAGATCCATGCTGTGCCTCCTGGCCCGCAGATGGTGGCGGGCATTGTCAGTGATGCTCCGAATGGTGCGCGGGTGGCGCTGGGGAGCGGCTAAGGATTGTTGATGAGAGGTTAGTGCTGAATGCGGGTCAGCGCGGCTTCGAGCGCGAGGGCATAGCCTTGCGCGCCCAGGCCGCAGATCGTGCCGATGGCGATATCCGAAAAGTAGGAGTGGTGCCGAAACTCTTCGCGGGCGTGAATATTCGAGAGATGCACCTCAACGAAGGGAATGCGCACGGCGACCAAGGCATCGCGTAGCGCCACGCTGGTATGGGTGTAACCCCCGGGATTGATGATGATGAATTCGATGCCTTCGGCACCGGCCGCCTGTACGCGGTCGATCAGACCGCCCTCGCTGTTGCTCTGGAAGCTCTCGATTTGCACGCCGTCGGCGCGGGCGCGGGCTTCCATCATGGCGTGGATGTCGGCGAGCGTCGTCCGACCATAAACGTCAGGTTCGCGGGTGCCGAGCAGATTCAGGTTGGGGCCGTGGAGGACAAGAATCCGCGGGTTGCAAGCGCTGCCGCTACTCGCGTCCTCATCTGTTTTGGCCGAGGTCTTTTTGCGTTTTGGGTTCGACATGGCGTCAAGTTTGCCGCAAATGGGGGTAAGTTGTCCAGTTGTGAGTAATCAGTCGTTAGGTGACTGCGGGGCAAAGTGCCTCGACCGCCTCGACCCGTGCCCGCGTCCGGGTGCGACCATCGTGGCCTTTCATGGCGACCCGCTCGTCGCGTGGCGTGAGCACGATCAGGTTCGCCGGCATGTCTTCGTCGTCGATGATGAAGACTGCCTCGACGCGGTCGTTGCGCGGGTTGCCGTGATGAAACAGGATGCCCATGTCGAGCAGGGCTATTTCCAGTTCCTTGGCGTTGTCGGGAAACAGCAGGATGTCGATGCGGGCGTGGCGGCCGGCGGTGCCTTCGAGCACCGACCCGGTCAGGTAGGGGGAAAAAGGTGCCAACCGGTGCATCAGTTCGATGGCGGCATGGCGCAGGAAACTGATGCGTTCGGTCTGCTCGTCTTCCTGGTAGATCGTCTGGTAATCTCGTACGGCACTCTCGACCTCGGCATTGCCGGGGAGTGGAAAGTTTTCTGGCAAGCCCAGTTGACGCACGGCCTTGCGCTTGGCGAGGCCGTAGTCCATGCCATCTTCGGCAATCAGCCGCGCGGTGGCCTGGACGATTTCTGAGCGCAGAGAGGGGGAGTGCGGATTTTGGGTCCGGGCCGAGTGAGTGCGGCGTGGCATTGTGTTGGGCTCCCGTAGAATGCCTGTCCATTCTATCTGCGAAGCAGGCTTGTCATGCATATCCACATTCTCGGGATCTGCGGTACTTTCATGGGCGGTATTGCCCTGATTGCCCGTGCCGCCGGCCACCGCGTCACCGGTTGTGACGCCAATGTCTATCCGCCCATGAGTACCCAGTTGCTGGCGGAAGGCATCGATCTGGTCGAGGGCTATGGCGCAGACCAACTGGCTTTGAATGCTGATCTCTGGGTCGTCGGCAATGCCATTTCACGCGGCAATCCCCTCCTGGAAGCGATTCTCGACCGTGGTCAGTCCTATGTTTCTGGGCCGCAGTGGCTGGCCGAAAATATCCTGCAGGGCAAATGGGTGCTGGCGGTCGCCGGCACCCACGGCAAAACAACGACCGCAGCCATGTTGGCGTGGATTCTCGAGGATGCTGGCTTGCGGCCGGGCTATCTGATCGGCGGCGTGCCGCAAAACTTCGGAAAATCAGCCAACTTCAGCGAATCATCATTCTTCGTCGTCGAAGCAGACGAATACGATACAGCTTTCTGTGATAAGCGTTCAAAGTTTATCCATTACCATCCGCGCACCGCGATCCTGAACAATCTTGAGTTCGATCACGCCGATATCTTCGCTGATCTCGAGGCTATCGAGACGCAATTTCATCACTTTGTGCGAACAATCCCCGGTAATGGGCTCGTGCTGGCAAATGCCGCCGAACCTGCGCTTGATCGGGTGTTGCAACGTGGCTGCTGGACGCCGGTCGAACGCTTCAACGATCCACTCGGCTGGCAGGCCACCGGAGACGATGCGACCGGGCGACTGCTTATCCAGAAGGGTGAGGAGGAAATAGGCGCTATCTCCTGGCAACTTGCCGGCAACCACAACCGAAATAACGCGTTGGCCGCATTACTGGCGGCGCGCCACGCTGGCGTGCCGTTGGCCCGTGGACTAGAAGCGCTGGAGCGCTTCGAGAACGTCAAGCGTCGCCTGGAAGTACGCGGCATCGTGAAGGGTGTGACGGTTTACGACGACTTCGCTCATCACCCGACCGCTATTTCCACTACGCTGGAGGGGCTGCGTGGCCGGGTTGGGACAGCCAGAATTCTGGCCGTGCTGGAGCCACGCTCCAATACCATGAAGCTTGGCACGATGAAGGCAGCACTGCCCGCCAGCCTCGCCGCAGCCGATCAGGTGTTCTGCTACGGCGCAAATCTTGGCTGGGATGCCGCCGCCGCTCTGGCTCCGCTGGGTGATAAGGCCGAGGTGAGCGACGATCTGGCTGACCTGGTGACGCGCATCGTGGTGGCCACTCGTTCCGGCGACCAGATTCTGGTGATGAGCAACGGTGGTTTCGGCGGCATCCACGACAAATTGTTAACTGCACTTGCGGCAAAGTAGGCGCGCATGTTTATCAAGATCGTCGTCGTTCTGCTGCTGCTGATCGTGATCGTCAGTCTGCTGAATGGTCGAACGGCATCCCGCGCCCCGCGCCCCAGCGCACCCGCAAAACCCGTCCTGCGCACCCTGATGCTGCGCATTGCCATAGTCCTCGTGGCAATCGGCGCAGTGCTGGCCGCCTTGCACCTTTCCGGCTGCAGCAAGCCGGACGAGCCGTTCCACGCCACCGACATCACCGGTGCCGATTTTGGTCGTCAATCAGTTCTCGCCAATCTCACTGACCATAACGGGCACCGTCCCGCCAGCGCCGACTTTTTGGGAAAGGCGGTGGTGATCTTCTTCGGTTACATCCAGTGCCCGGACATCTGCCCGACCACAATGTCAGCGCTGAAGGAGGCGATGAACCTGCTTGGCCCCGAGGCCGACCGCGTTCAGGTGCTGTTCGTCACTGTTGATCCGGAACGCGATACGCCTGCCGTTCTGGCCGCCTATGTGCC
>CAIYZZ010000377.1 GCA_903930805.1 uncultured Rhodocyclaceae bacterium
CCCGCTGTGCAAAGGCCCGCTCGATTATCGCAAACCCCAGTCCGAACTGGTCTGCAAGGCTTGCCGGCTTGCTTATCCGATCAAGGACGATATCCCGGTGATGCTTGAAGACGAAGCGCGCCAGCTTGGTCCGGAAGAAAATTAAGGTGGATTTTCGTGTCGTCATCCCGGCGCGTTACGCATCGACACGGCTGCCCGGCAAGCCCTTGGCCGACATTGCCGGTAAGCCGATGGTGGTGCGCGTGATCGAGGCGGTGCAAAAAAGCGGTGCCAGCGAAGTGGTTGTCGCGACTGACGATGCGCGGGTGCGTGATGCAGTTGCTGCCCATGGCCATGCCGTGACGCTGACGCGTTCCGATCATCCGAGCGGCACTGATCGCATTGCCGAGGTGGCGCGGCAATTTGGCTGGAGCGACGATGATATCGTCGTGAATGTGCAAGGCGACGAGCCTTTGATCGAACCGGCGCTGGTGACCGAAGTGGCTCGGGCGCTGGTGGCCGATCATGAGGCCGCCATCGCTACGGCCGCTCATGCGATTGCCGACATGGCTGAATTCCTGAACCCCAATGTTGTCAAGGTGGTGACTGCTGCCAGCGGGCGCGCGCTGTATTTTTCACGAGCGCCGATACCCTGGCATCGCGATGGTTTTGCAGTGCAGCAGGAAAACTTGCCCGCTGATTTTATCGTGCGCCGACATATTGGCCTGTATGCCTATCGCGTCAGTTTCCTGCAGCGCTATGGCCAGTTGGCGCCTGCTCCGATCGAACAGTGGGAAGTTCTGGAGCAACTGCGCGCGCTGTGGCACGGTTTTCACATTCATGTCATTGATTGCGCGCACCCTCCCTCACCGGGAGTCGATACGCCGGAGGATCTGGCGTGCGTGAGATCCCTGTTTGCTGCACTGCACTAATCAGGGCGACTATATTTGAATAGATAAAATCTAGTCAGGGGTTCCATCGATAGTGCGAATATAAGAAAATGCCGATGCGGTACACGTTCATAACTGAGGAGATATACGATGCGTTTGATTCTCTTGGGCCCCCCGGGCGCAGGCAAAGGTACACAGGCCACCTTCATCAAGGAGAAGTTCGGCATTCCGCAAATATCGACCGGCGACATGCTGCGCGCTGCCGTCAAGGCAGGCACACCGCTTGGTATCGAAGCCAAAAAAATCATGGATGCGGGCGGCTTGGTACGCGACGACATCATCATCGGTCTGGTCAAGGATCGCCTGAAGGAAGCCGATTGCCAGAACGGTTACATGTTCGACGGTTTTCCCCGCACTATCCCCCAGGCTGATGCGATGAAGGATGCCGGTGTGGCCATCGACTTCGTGCTTGAAATCGACGTGCCCGACAGCGAGATCGTTACCCGTATGAGTGGCCGCCGTGCGCATATCGCCTCGGGCCGTACCTATCACATCAAATTCAACCCACCGAAAGTCGCGGATAAGGACGATGTGACCGGCGAGCCGTTGATCCAGCGCGATGACGACAAGGAAGAAACCGTATTGAAGCGCCTCGATGTCTATCACCAGCAGACCAAGGCACTGGTCGGTTACTATGGCAAATGGGCCGAAGGTGGTGCTGCCGGCGCGCCGAAGTATCGCAAGATCGATGGCCTTGGTAAAGTCGATGACATCCGCGATCGTGCGTTTGCTGCATTGAAATAAATCAACAGGAGTAGCTTATGGCAGCCAAGAAAATGAACGCGTTCTACGCGCAATCGGGCGGTGTTACCGCCGTCATCAATGCTTCCGCCTGCGGTGTGATCGAAGCGGCGCGCAAGCACAAGGATCAGATTGGTAAGGTCTATGCTGGCCGCAATGGCATCATCGGTGCCTTAACCGAAGACCTGATCGACACCACCAAGGAGTCCGCGACCTCGGTTGCCGCGTTGCGTCATACACCATCGGGTGGTTTCGGCTCCTGCCGCTACAAGATGAAGAGCCTGGAAGCCAACAAGCGCGAATACGACCGCCTTATTGAGGTGTTCAAGGCCCACAACATTGGCTACTTCTTTTACAACGGCGGTGGCGATTCTGCCGACACTTGCCTTAAGGTTTCACAGTTGGGCAAAGCCATGGGCTACCAGTTGCAGGCCATTCACGTGCCAAAAACGGTCGACAACGATCTGCCGATTACCGACAACTGCCCGGGTTTCGGTTCTGTCGCCAAGTACATTGCCGTGTCGACGCTCGAGGCAACCTACGACGTGCGTTCGATGTGCGCGACCTCGACCAAGGTCTTTGTGCTCGAAGTGATGGGTCGTCATGCTGGCTGGATTGCTGCTGCAGGTGCGATGGCTTCGACCGTAGGCACAGAACTGCCCATCGTCGTGCTGTTCCCCGAAGTATTGTTCGACCAGAAGAAGTTTCTCGCCAAGGTTCAGGGCCTGGTCAAAAAATTCGGTTATTGCACTGTAGTAGTTTCCGAGGGTTGCCACTATCCGGACGGCAAGTTCCTCGCCGAGCAAGGCACACGCGATGCTTTCGGTCACGCCCAACTGGGAGGTGCTGCACCGGTGGTCGCTAACATGATCAAGGACGCGCTTGGCTACAAGTTTCACTGGGGCGTCGCCGATTACCTGCAACGTGCTGCGCGCCATATTGCTTCCAAAAGCGACGTTGATCAAGCCTACGCCATGGGCAAGGCGGCGGTCGAGTTCGCCATCAAGGGCCACAACTCGGTGATGCCTACTGTTGAGCGTATCTCGAACGCGCCCTACAAATGGAAGGTTGGCATGGCGTCGCTATCCAAGGTTGCCAACGTCGAGAAGATGATGCCGAAGAACTTCATTACCAAGGATGGATTCGGTATCACCGACAAGTGCCGCGAATACCTGGCACCGCTGATGAAGGGCGAAGACTATCCGCCTTACGGCGCCGATGGATTGCCCAAGTATGTGACGTTGAAAAACGTCGCCGTGGCGAAGAAGTTGCCGGTGTTCAAACTGTAATTTGTTTTCAACGGCCTGTCCGGTACTCTGCCGGTCGGGTCATGTAGTAGTTCGCAAAGCAGCCTGTAACTTTTGAAAGGGGAGTGTATGTCTTCGGGTCTGATATTCGCATTGGTCTGTGCAGTCTTGGCGATTGCCTATGGCTGGATTTCTACCCAATGGATTCTTGCGCAACCGACCGGTAACGATCGCATGCGTGAGATTTCGGCGGCGGTGCAAGAGGGGGCTCAAGCGTACCTCAAGCGCCAATACACGACGATTTCGATGGTCGGCATCGTGCTGGCCGTGTTAATCGGTGTGTTTCTGAGTGTTTCCACCGCCGTTGGCTTCATTATTGGCGCGGTGCTTTCCGGTCTGGCCGGCTTCATCGGTATGAACGTTTCGGTGCGCGCCAACGTGCGTACGGCAGAGGCGGCGCGTAACGGCATCAATGCAGCCCTCAACGTTGCCTTCAGAGGCGGCGCCATCACCGGCATGCTGGTAGTGGGTCTCGGACTTCTCGGTGTCGCCGGTTTCTACGCCTACCTCAAGGCCACAGGCGGTGACCAGAGCATGGATCACATCCTGCATCCTCTCGTCGGTCTGGGCTTCGGTTCCTCCCTGATCTCCATCTTCGCGCGTCTGGGCGGTGGTATCTTCACCAAAGGTGCTGACGTGGGCGCCGACCTAGTGGGCAAGGTCGAAGCTGGCATTCCGGAAGACGACCCGCGCAACCCGGCGGTGATCGCCGACAACGTCGGCGACAACGTTGGAGACTGTGCCGGTATGGCGGCCGACCTGTTCGAGACCTATGCGGTCACGATGGTCGCTACCATGCTGCTCGGTTCGCTGATTCTCAAGGGTTACGCTGAACAGGCCGTCACCTACCCGCTGGTACTAGGTGGTTTCTCGATCATCGCCTCAATCGTCGGCGCCCTGTTCGTCAAGCACTCGCCTGGCCAGAAGATCATGACTGCGTTGTACAAGGGCCTGATCGCCGCCGGCATGCTGGCGCTGATTGCTTTCTACCCGATCACGATGAACTTTATCGATGATCACGCTCTCGATGCCGTCATGAACATCAGCGGCGGCGCCCACATGCGTCTCTACGGTGCGGCGGTCATTGGCCTGATCCTGACCGGCCTGATGGTGGTGATCACCGAGTACTACACAGCGACGGAATACGCGCCGGTGCGGCACATCGCACAGGCCTCGACGACTGGTCACGGTACCAACGTCATCGCCGGTATCGGCGTGTCGATGCGTGCCACGGCCTGGCCGGTGCTGTCGGTGTGCGCCGCTATCTGGTCTGCCTATATCCTCGGCGGGCTCTATGGCATCGCCATTGCGGCTACTTCCATGCTGTCGATGGCCGGCATCATCGTTGCGCTCGACGCCTATGGCCCGATCACCGACAACGCGGGTGGCATCGCCGAGATGGCCGAACTGCCGAAGGAAATTCGTGACGTGACCGACCCGCTCGACGCTGTCGGTAACACCACCAAGGCGGTGACAAAGGGCTACGCCATTGGTTCTGCTGGTCTGGCTGCTCTGGTGCTGTTTGCCGACTTCACCCACGGTCTCGAAGCCATCAAACCGGGCACCAAGTTCCTCTTCGACCTGGCCGATCCGGCGGTCATCATCGGCCTGTTCATCGGCGGCATGGTGCCCTACTTGTTTGCTGCCATGGGTATGGAGGCTGTCGGCCGTGCCGCTGGTGCGATCGTTGTCGAGGTGCGTCGCCAGTTCCGCGAGATCAAGGGCATCATGGAAGGCACGGCCAAGCCGGAATATGGCACCTGTGTCGATATGCTGACCAAGGCCGCCATCAAGGAAATGATGATTCCTTCGCTCCTGCCAGTGCTGGTGCCGGTCGTTGTCGCTATCGCCATGAATTTCCTCATGCCCCCGGTGGCAGGGGTTGGCGCAGGTGTCCGAGCTTTGGGCGGCGTGCTGATGGGAACCATCGTGACTGGTCTGTTTGTCGCCATCTCGATGACGACAGGCGGTGGTGCCTGGGACAATGCCAAGAAGTACATCGAGGAAGGCAATTTCGGCGGCAAGGGTTCCGACACGCACAAAGCGGCCGTGACCGGCGACACCGTGGGCGATCCGTACAAAGATACGGCTGGCCCGGCGGTTAACCCGCTGATCAAGATCATCAACATCGTGGCACTGCTGATCGTGCCGCTGGTCGCTTGATTTTCAAGTAACTGTAAGGAAAACGGGCAACCTGCGGGTTGCCCGTTTTGTTTTCAGAAGTCGGCATTGGCGGAGCGGCGGCTAACTTGCTCTGCGCTGGTGGAAATCGTGCAGACGAAAGCCCAGTAGCCAAAGCGTGGCGAAGTAGGCGAAAACTCCAGCTGATACCAGAACGAAAAGTCGCACGCCCCGTTCGACTGCAGGTGCGACCAGCCAGTCGGCTTCCTTGCCCATGCCAAACCAGAGTGTGGCGGCAAGCGACGACAATGCCAGAGCAAGCTTGAACAGGAATATGTCCCAACCCGGTCGCGGCAAGTAATCTTCGCGCCGCCGCAAGCCGCGATACAGCAGGACTGCATTCAGGCAGGAAGCTAGCCCGATCGAAAGGGCCAGGCCGGCATGCTTGAAATCACGGATGAACGCAAGGTTCATCGCCTGTGTCGCAACGAGCGTGATGAGCGCTATCTGCACTGGTGTCTTGATGTTCTGACGGGCGTAGAAGCCGGGTGCAAGAACCTTGACCAAAATCAGACCGATCAGGCCAATGCTATAAGCCGCCAAGGCCTGCCGGGTTTGCAAGACATCGGTAGTGGTGAAGGCGCCATGCTGAAATAGAGTGGAAATCAGGGGTACGCCCAGTATGGCAAGGCTGATGGCGGCGGGTAGCGTCAGCATGAAAGTCAGGCGCAGGCCCCAGTCGAGCAGTGCGGAAAATTCTTGCGGATTGTCACCGGAGTGGGCCTTGGCCAGGCTGGGTAGCAGGATGGTGCCCAATGCCGCGCCCAGCAAGCCGGCAGGGAATTCCATGAGTCGGTCGGCATAGTAAAGCCAGGACACGCTCCCTGAAACAAGGAAAGACGCGAAGATGGTGTTGATTAGCAACGAAATTTGCGCTACCGAAACGCCCAGTACTGCCGGTGCCATGAGCTTGAGGACGCGACGTACACCGGGGTCACTCAAGGAGAAATCGAAGCGTGGCAGCATGCCAATTCGCCTCAATGCGGGTAACTGCAGTGCTAGTTGCAGTATGCCACCGAGGAATACCGCCCAGGCCAGTGCGAGTATCGGCGGGTCGAAATAGGGTGCCGCGAAAAGCGCCATGCCGATGAACGACAGGTTGAGCAGGACGGGCGTGAAGGCGGGCAGCGCGAAGCGGCTCCAGGTGTTGAGAATTCCGGCTGATAGAGCCACTAAGGCCATAAATAATATGTAGGGGAAACTTATGCGCGTGAGCGTCACCGTCAAGGCAAATTTATCTGGGTCAGCAGAAAATCCTGGAGCGGTTATGGTGATCAGCAGTGGCGCACCGACGACACCCAGCATGGCGACGAGTGCCACAATCAGGCTTAGGGCAGTGGCGACCCGATCAATGAGTTGTTTCGTCTCCGTTTCACCACGCTGGTTGCGGTATTCCGCCAGCAGGGGAACGAAGGCCTGCGAAAATGCGCCCTCGGCAAACAGTCGTCGCAGCAGATTGGGCAACCGGAAAGCGACGAAGAAGGCATCCGTCAGCATGCCGGCACCAAAGGTGCGTGCAATGACGAAATCGCGGACAAAACCCAAGATTCGAGATAACAGTGTTAAGCCACTGACGGTGGCGAGGGTGCGGAGCAGATTCATGCCGCGATGGTAACGGTTCTGACCCGTTCGCGGAGACGGGAAAAGTGCCTTGCAAAGGTACGCAACTCTCCTTATAATCGCGGACTTTTCACCGATCCACAGCGGAATCATTCATGGCCAATACTGCCCAAGCGCGCAAGCGCGCCCGTCAAGCGACCGAGCGTCGTTCCCAGAACATGAGCCTGCGCTCCGAACTGCGCACAGCCATCAAGAAAGTGCGCAAGGCCGTCACCACGGGTGACAAGGCTGCCGCTCAAGCTGTCTTCAAGGAATCGCAGAGCGTCATCGATTCGATCGCCGACAAGCGCATCATTCACAAAAACGCTGCGGCGCGTCACAAGAGCCGCCTTTCAGCAGCGATCAAGGGCATCTAAACTCCTGCCTGTTTTATCGAACGGTGCCGAAATCCGTGTGGGTTTCGGCACCGTTTTCTTTTGGTACTGTGGGGCATGGGGTGCGCCATAAAACCTTTTCCAAATAGACGGATAGCTTGCATTTCTAGGATCTACTGCATATACTCAGCCGATCTACCTGAATGAAAAGGATATTTCAGTGCAAGCACATTCATTCACAAAGTACGGATTTCGTATCAGGACGCGCGTTGGTCTGGTGGTCGACAACCTGATGATCCATGGGTGCGATGAATCCGAAGCACAGCGCAAGCTGCGGCAGATGTATCAAGACTGCGAGGTTCTCGAATGTATTTGCCACATTGGCAACGGGCGCCCGCCATCTGCTAGTTTCGAAGATGTTGTCAGTCTGATTACGCGCTGACACTTGCTCTTCTTCGGAAAGGCCTCTACAGGAATCCGCTCGCCTGCAGTTCGGCTAAGAGTGCCAAATAGTCTTGCGCGCCGCGACTGTTGGCCGCGTGTTTAAAGACATCCCGATTGAAAGCCGGAGACTCTGCGATAGCTACATTTTCGGAAATGACGGTTGTGCATACGTCTGCGCCGAACAAGGCTTTCATTTTGTCGGCAATTTCGAAACTCATGCGTCTGCGCCGGTCAAAGCGCGTAAGCAGGTAGCGCCGCTCCAACCGGCACTTCAAAACCGGCTCAAGTGCGCGCAGGGTGTGTTCAATTTGTTGGGCACCGCGCAGGCTCAGATGATCCGACGATACCGGCACCAGTATCCGATCAGCAGCAAATATGGCATTTAGCGAAAGTACGCCAAGAAACGGGCAACAATCGATCAGGATATTCTGATGATCGATACCTGCGGAATCGGCCGAATTGGCGGTGCTCAGTTCGTTCAAACCCTGCTTCAGGCGATTGAGGGTATTCGGGCCTTTGCCAAAAAGAGAATCTACCTTGATCAGTTCGGCGTGGGCGGGGATGAGCCAGCCCAGCGTTGGCCATTCGATCGCCAGGTCTTCCAGTGGGTGATTGTGCTGGTAAAAGGCAAAAGCGCTCGTCCGTGCATCAGGAATGGTGGTGCCGTGAATGGAAGTCAGATGGGCTTGCGGATCGAGATCGATCAACAGATTTCGATAGCCATGGCGCGACAGGGCGGCGGCAAGATTGAGCGTGGTGGTGGTCTTGCCAACCCCACCTTTCTGATTGAAGATCGCAACGCGCAAGATGTCTCCAGAACCGAGTGTCGCAAGAGCGACGCGAGTCTCAGCTTAATCGCCACAGAGTCCGGGCATTGCGGCAAGGTCAGGCCTATACAGCCCGTAAATTTTCACTTATGATGAACATCCCGCAAGCACGGCGGCCGAACTTTCAAGGCCGCCGTCTTTTTTTTAGACGCCGAATCTCCGCAATTTGCGGATGTTTTTCGCGGAGCGAAACATGTCACACCTGATGAATAATTACGCTCGGCAAGCCGTGGCATTTACTCACGGACAAGGCTGCCTGTTGTTTGATGAACAGGGTCGGCGTTATCTCGACGGCCTCGCCGGCATTGCCGTCAATACGCTTGGACACAATCACCCGCGGCTGGTCGCTGCCCTCAGTCAGCAAGTCGGCAAGTTGATCCATGTTTCAAATATCTATCGCGTCAAGGAGCAGGAACTGCTGGCAGATCGCCTGGCGGCGCTATCCGGTATGGATGAAGTTTTTTTCTGCAACTCCGGCTGCGAAGCCAACGAGGCGGCGATCAAGCTGGCACGCCTGTTCGGCCACCAGAAAGGCATTGACCATCCTGCCATCATCGTGATGGAGCATGCCTTTCACGGGCGTACCCTGGCGACCTTGTCCGCAACCGGCAACCGCAAGGTACAGGCTGGCTTCGAGCCGCTGGTGCCCGGCTTTGTGCGCGTTCCGTTTGCCGATCTGGCGGCGATCGAGCAGGTTGCGGCGAACAACTCGAACGTTGTCGCCGTGCTGTTCGAACCGGTGCAGGGTGAAGGCGGCATTCATGTCGCCAACGTCGCTTTCATGCAGGGGCTTCGCCGCGTGTGTGACCAAAATGGCTGGTTGCTCATGGTCGATGAAGTACAGTGCGGCGTTGGTCGTACCGGCAAATGGTTTGCCCATCAACACGCCGGCATCCAGGCCGATGTCATGACCCTGGCCAAGGGGCTTGGTTCGGGGGTGCCCGTGGGTGCCTGCCTGACCGCAGGGGCTGCCACCGACATTTTCAAGCCGGGTAATCATGGGTCAACTTTTGGCGGCAATCCGCTGGCCTGCACGGCTGCACTGACTACGCTGGATATACTGGAAGAGGACAATCTGCTCACTCGCGCCGTTGTGCTGGGGGAGCGCATTTGTACCCGTTTACGCGACCGGCTCGACGGCCTGTCGGCAGTCGTCGATATTCGTAACAGCGGCTTGATGATTGGTGTCGAGTTGGATTGTTCATGCACCGCACTCGTTGCCGCAGGGCTGGAGGCCGGCATCCTGATCAATGTCACTGCGGACAAGGTGGTGCGTCTGTTGCCGCCCCTTGTGATGACGGACGCCGAGGCGGATGAACTGGTCGATACGCTGGCGATAGTGTTGAAAGCTTTTCTTGCCGGTTGAGGATTGCCCATGACTGCTCCAAGACACTTTTTGCAATTCAAGGATTTCAGCCGCACTGAGTTCGAATACCTGTTCGCGCGTTCTGCTTCGATCAAACAGCGCTTCAAGGCTTACCAGAAGTACTGGCCGCTGGAGGATCGCACGCTGGTGATGATCTTCGAAAAGGCCAGCACGCGCACCCGCCTGTCTTTCGAAGCCGGCATGCACCAACTCGGTGGTTCGGCGATCTATCTAAACACGCGCGATTCCCAGCTTGGACGTGGCGAACCGGTGGAGGATGCGGCAGAAGTCATCTCCCGCATGAGCGATGCCGTGATGATCCGCACTTACGAGCAGGAAATCATCGAACGCTTCGCCTCTCATTCGCGCGTACCGGTGATCAATGGGCTGACCAACGAATATCACCCCTGCCAGATCATGGCCGACATCTTTACCTTCATCGAGCAGCGCGGCCCCATCCAGGGCAAGACGGTGGCGTGGATCGGTGATTCAAACAATATGTGCAACACCTGGCTGCAGGCGGCGGAAGTGCTCGACTTCAATGTTCACGTGTCGACGCCCCCCGGCTACGAGGTCGAGGCCGAACGTGCGGGTCTCTATGGCACGGATCACTTCGAGCAGTTTGTCGATCCGATGGACGCGGCACGCGACGCCGACCTGGTGACCACCGACGTGTGGACCTCGATGGGTTTCGAAGCCGAGAATGAGGCGCGTATGAAAGCCTTTGCCGACTGGCAGGTGGATGCGGACATGATGCGCGTGGCGAAGCCGGAGGCTGTGTTCATGCATTGCCTGCCGGCGCATCGCGGCGAGGAGGTGGCGGCAGAGGTCATCGACGGCTCGCAGAGCGTAGTCTGGGACGAAGCGGAAAATCGATTGCACACGCAGAAGGCGCTGCTGGAGTTTCTGGTGCTGGGCAAGGTCAAGGAAAGTTAAGGAGTCGGGAAATGGCAAAAGCGAAAAGCAAGTCGGAAAAGTCGGGCGTCAACAAGGTCGTACTGGCCTATTCGGGCGGGCTCGATACTTCGGTGATCCTGAAGTGGCTGCAGGACACTTATGGCTGCGAGGTGGTTACGTTTACTGCCGATCTGGGGCAGGGCGAAGAGTTGGAACCGGCACGCGCCAAGGCGCTCAAGATGGGCATCAAGCCCAAAAACATCTTTATCGATGATCTAC
>CAIYZZ010000378.1 GCA_903930805.1 uncultured Rhodocyclaceae bacterium
AACGGTACCCATCGCACCCTTACCAAGTTCCCTATCAATCTGATAGCGCCCAAGCGTTAACTTTCCAGGGCTATCCGCCGGTATTCCGGTGCTTTCGGGAGGTATCTGCACATGATCGACAGACAGCGAATTATTGGATAGTGCAGTCGCCTGGGTCAGGCGCGATTCAAGATCTCGAAATTTTGGATTGAATTTGGCCATGTGGCGAAAGACGTTTTCTGACTTATCAAATTGATGGTTGCGCTCAAATTCAAGCGCCACTACGTACAGGTCCTCCATCAAGGATTCATTTGGCGGGAACTGGCGCAATTTGTCCCAAACCATATTGAGCTTTTCCTGCGCCGGATTACTATTGTCGAATATGTGCAGAAGCTCACGGGCTCGCAACTGCTCCTGCTTGAGCAGACGGTTATGCTCGAGCATTTTGTCAGATGCTTGTTTCAGCTTTTGTAGAAGCTCATGGCCACGCACTTTCTCTTGTTCGAGCAGATGGTTCTGTTCGCGTAATTTATCTGCCACCTCCTTCAGCGCAAGTTGATTGCGCACGCGCGCAATCAAGATGGGCGGGCTGATCGGTTTGGTGATGTAGTCCACTGCACCCGCCAGCAGTCCCTTTTCCTCATCTTCCATCGCGTCCATCGCCGAAAGAAAGATCACAGGGATATCTTGGGTATCTGGGTTCCCCTTCAGCGCGCGGCAAACTTCATAGCCATCCATTTCCGGCATCATGACGTCGAGCAAAATAAGATCCAAGGGATGCGTTGCGGCGATCTTTAGCGCGCGCGCGCCGCTCGGTGCCAATTTGACCGCGTACAGATTCTCAAGCAGGTCGCTCATCAACGACAGATTTTGTGGCGCGTCATCCACCACCAGTAGAGTGGCACGCTTGGCAGTCGGCGCGGCATCGGACATTTCAACTCCCTTGTATCAACGCAGTCTCGATCATCTTTGCCATTTCGCCCGTTGCAGCCGCTCAGGTTCAGGGAGGCAGCGTCTGTTACGCAGCGGTACCGACTGCTCGTTAGAATCACGAACATACCCCGATGATTTTACCTATGCCTCCATCATCGTACCAATACCTTTTTCGGCATGCTCGACACCGTCCAGGATACGGGGCTGCGCCCAGCTGCTCCGTACGCAACGGTTCGGACGATTGTGCAACTTCTTGAGAGACACCGAACAGCTTTAGAATGGATCGAATACCATGCTCTTATGACATTCCGCTTCGACTCAACCTTGGCTTCAGTCTAACACCCTGCGACTTCTTCATCGCAGCACAATACCAAAGTACGCAATTATGTCCAGTGTGGCCCAATGCTCGAGCTCGCTCGATCAGCTCCGATTCTGGCTACCAGCCTACCTACCCTTGCAACTGTTCATAAACTGGGGGCTGTGCATAATGACCGACTAGAGACGTTCAATGCGCCTCGTCCCAGTTCGCGCCGCTGCCCACTTCCGCCAGTAGCGGCACTGACAGTTTTGCCACACCGGCCATCAGGGGCGGTAGTGCAGCTTTCACGACAGCGAGTTCGCATTCCGGCACTTCCAGCACGAGTTCATCATGTACTTGCAGGATCAAGCGTGACTGCATTCCCTCGGTGTCGAGCCAGCCTTGCACGGCGATCATGGCAAGCTTGATGAGGTCGGCGGCAGTGCCCTGCATCGGCGCGTTGATGGCGGCGCGTTCGGCGCCTTGGCGGCGCGAAGCGTTGCTGGCACGGATTTCGGGCAGCCAGAGGCGGCGGCCGAAGACGGTTTCGACATAACCGTGCTCGCGGGCAATGCTGCGCGTCTCCTCCATATAGCGGGCGACGGCGGGATAGCGGGTGAAGTAGCGGTCCATGTAGGTCTGGGCGGACATGCGGTCGACATCAATCTGCTTGGCCAGGCCGAAGGCGCTCATGCCATAGATGAGGCCGAAGTTGATGGCCTTGGCGGCACGACGCTGGGCGTTGCTGACCTCGAGCGGCGTGATGCCGAAAACCTCGGCAGCGGTAGCACAGTGCACATCCTCGCCGCGCGCGAAAGCATTGAGCAGTCCCGCGTCATTCGACAGGTGAGCCATGATGCGCAGCTCGATCTGCGAATAGTCGGCGCTGACGAGACGGCAGCCCGGCGGTGCGACAAAAGCCGCGCGGATGCGCCGGCCTTCGGCGGTGCGGATGGGACTGTTCTGCAAATTTGGTTCGCTGGACGCCAGTCGTCCGGTGACGGCAACGGCTTGCGAGTAGCTGGTATGCAGGCGGCCAGTGGCAGAGTTCACCATCTTCGGCAGCTTGTCGGTGTAGGTGCCCTTGAGCTTGGCGAGGGTACGGTGCTCGAGCAGGCACTTGGGTAGCGGGTAATCCTCGGCGAGCTTGGCCAGCACTTCTTCGTCGGTGGATGGGGTGCCGGAAGGCGTTTTCTTGACGACCGGCAGCCCCTGCTGCGTAAAGAGAATTTCGGCAAGCTGCTTGGGCGAGTTGAGGTTGAACGGTTGGCCGGCGAGTGCATGCGCCGTGGTTTCGATTTCCATCAGCCGGCGGCCGAGGGCGCCGCTTTGCTGCGCCAGCACGACGCTATCGATCAGCACGCCGGTGCGCTCCATGCGGAAGAGAATTTCGGCGACGGGTAATTCGATGTCGCGATAGAGACTATCGAGCCGGGCGTCTTCCTTGAATTGCGGCGTCAGCGCCTGATGCACGCGCAGCGTGATGTCGGCATCTTCGGCGGCATAGGTGGCGGCATGCTCGACGCCTACTTGGGCGAAGGAGATACGATTCGCACCCTTGCCGGTGACAGCGTCGTAGCTAATGGTCTTCAGCCCCAGATGACGCGTAGCCAACGAACCGAGATCATGCGGCTGATCGGATTCCAGGACATACGATTCGAGGAGGGTGTCGGCGGCGATGCCAGCCAGTGCGATGCCGTGGTTGGCGAAGACGTGGCGGTCGTATTTGAGGTGCTGGCCGACTTTTTTGTGGCCGGACGATTCAAGCCAGGGTTTGAGTTGTGCGAGCGTCGCTGCCAGCGGCAGCTGCTCCGGCGCACCAGCATAGTTGTGCGCCAGCGGCAGATAGGCAGCCTGGCCAGGTTCGAGGCAAAACGAGAGTCCGACCAGCCGTGCCTGCAGCGGATCAAGGGCGGTGGTTTCGGTATCGAGGGCGACGAGCACTGCGGCATCGAGGCGCGCCAGCCAGTCGGCAAGCTGTGCCTGGGTAAGAATGCATGTGTAGCCGGAGCGATCCGGTTCAGTAAGATCTGTCTGAAAAGACGGCGGTAGCGGGACGGCAGATTTTTTCGCCGGGGCTGATTTTTCCGGAGCCTCGCCATGCAGCTCACGCAGCCAGGTTTTGAATTCCATTTCCGCATACAGGACCGCCAGCTTCTCCCGATTGCCTGGCTGCGGTGTCAGTTCGGTGACTGGCAGATCGAGTGCGCAAGCCACGGTAACAAGCTTCTTGCCCAACGGCAGGAAGTCGAGGTGCTTTCTCAGGTTCTCGCCCACCACGCCGCTGATCTCGCTGGCGTGAGCCGCGACACCGTCAAGCGAGCCATATTGCGTCAGCCATTTGACGGCAGTCTTGGGGCCGACCTTGGCAACGCCTGGCACATTGTCGACCGTGTCGCCGACCAGCGTGAGGTAATCGACGATGCGTTCGGGCGGCACGCCAAACTTGGCAATCACGCCCGCAACATCGAGGGTCTCGTTGCTCATGGTATTGATCAGCGTGACATGCTGATTCACCAGTTGGGCGAGATCCTTGTCGCCGGTGGAAATCACGCAGTCCTCGCTACGCGCGGATGCCTGCGTGGCGAGCGTGCCGATCACGTCATCGGCTTCGACGCCTTCGATACAAAGCAAAGGCCAACCGAGCGCCCGGATGCACTCATGCAGGGGTGCAATCTGGGCGACGAGGTCGTCGGGCATCGGCGGTCGATGCGCCTTGTAATCGGGATACCACTCGTCGCGGAAGGTCTTGCCCTTGGCATCGAAAACGATAGCACGTTTGTCAGCACTGTTTGTTATGGGGTACTCTGTTTCCAGCCGCCGTAACATGCTGAGTACGCCATACACCGCGCCGGTCGGCGCGTTGCTGCGATTGCGCAGATCGGGCAAGGCATGGAAGGCGCGATACAGATATGACGACCCGTCAACGAGCAGGAGCATGGGAAACCATGAGGGAACAATGAGT
>CAIYZZ010000379.1 GCA_903930805.1 uncultured Rhodocyclaceae bacterium
GGTCCATTGGAGGCATTGGGAGCACTGGCAGCATTCTTCTTCGTGCTCAATGTCGGTGGCTGGCAATACGGGGAGATGCCAGCGCCGACCGATCCACTCTACCTGCAAGCGACCACTGCCTGCCTGGTCGCCATCGTGCTGGCGCAAATGGTTAACGTCTTTGTCTGCCGGCATCCACTTTTGCCCGCCTGGAACTTTCCGCTGTTTGAAAACCGACTCATGCTTGCGGGCCTGGCCAGCGAAGCGGTACTTTTGCTGGCAATCGTCTACACGCCGTTGGGCAATCGTTTATTCGGCACGGCACCACTCGCAGCCGATGCCTGGCTCTTCGCTCTGCCTTTTGCCTTGCTGCTCGGGTTTGCCGAGGAAGCACGCAAATGGGTGAGGCGACGCATGTCAGCTTAAAATGATCTTCTGATGGTTTCCGTAGCCCACTCTCTGCCCGATTCGGGTATCGATGAAACAGTTCTTGTCCGGCTGGTTGAGGGCTTGCCAGATGAGGGTGCGCTACGCTTGGTGGAGGCCATTGCCCAGGCACGTGAACTGTATGGCGATGGAAAAGTCGGCACTGGCGAGACGGCGTTTGACCACGGACTGGGTGCGACACTGATCCTCGCCTCGCTGAATCTCGATCTTGACAGCCGTCTGGCCGCGCTGCTGTTTGCCGTGCCCGACTATCTCGACCATGCGCACGAGAAAATGAGTGCCCATTGGGGCGCCTCGGTGGCCGATCTGGTTGACGGGCTCTATCGCCTGAAGCACCTGCGTCCGCTAACGCTGGCCGCCGCGCAAAACACCCAAAGTGTGCAGGCACAGTCCGAAATCCTGCGCAAGATGTTGCTGGCACTGGCGGCCGATATCCGTGTGGTGATGGTGCGATTGGCCTCACGTACCCAAACCTTGCGTTGGTACACCGACCACGACACGCCAGAGCGCGTCGGCATGGCGCAGGAAAGCCTGCAAATTTACGCACCACTCGCTAATCGCCTCGGCGTCTGGCAGATCAAGTGGGAGATCGAGGATCTGGCGTTCCGTTTTATCGAGCCGGCAACGTACAAGCGTATTGCCAAAATGCTCGACGAAAAGCGCTTGGAGCGCGAATCCTTCATTACGATGGCCGTGGCGCGCCTGAAGGAAGATCTGAAGAAATCTGGGGTTACGAACGCCGAAGTCTATGGCCGCCCCAAGCACATCTACAGTATCTGGAACAAAATGCGCAAAAAGGAGATCGAGTTCGCCGAGGTGTATGACGTGCGCGCCCTGCGTGTCGTGCTCGACGAGGTGCGCGATTGCTACACGGCGCTTGGCATCGTCCATGCCTTGTGGCAGCCGATCCGCGGCGAGTTCGACGATTACATCTCGCATCCGAAGGGCAACGATTACCGCTCCCTGCATACCGCCGTGATGGCCGAAGACGGGCGGGCATTCGAAGTGCAGATTCGCACCCACGAAATGCATGAGCATTCCGAAATGGGTGTCGCCGCCCACTGGCGCTACAAGGAAAGCGGTACGTCGGCCAAGGCCCATTCGTCCGATGCTGCCTACGACGACAAAATTGCCTGGCTGCGGCAGCTCCTGTCATGGCGCGACGAAATTACCGATTCGGCGGACTGGGTTGCGCAGTTCAAGCGCGCCGCGCTCGACGACACGATTTATGTGATGACACCGCAGGGTCGCGTCATCGATCTGCCCCAAGGAGCCACACCGATTGATTTTGCCTACCGCGTGCATACCGATTTGGGCCATCGCTGCCGTGGCGCAAAGGTGAATGGTCATCTGGTACCACTCAATACACCGCTGCAAAGCGGGCAGCAGGTCGACATCACCGCCGCCAAGACCGGTGGACCATCGCGCGATTGGTTGTCGACGACCCAGGTTTCTCTGGCGACGCCGCGCGCGCGGCTGAAGGTCGAGGCCTGGTTTGCCGCACAGCAGGAAGCAGCGATGCTGGTGGAGGGCCGGGCCTTTGTTACCCGCGAATTGCAGCGCGACGGTGCGGCGCA
>CAIYZZ010000380.1 GCA_903930805.1 uncultured Rhodocyclaceae bacterium
CGTCGAGCTTGGTTTCGATGCGATCCTGTCCAGCCTGAAATCGTTTCAGGTGTTCGAGCATAAGGTTTTCAATGTTGTCGGCCATGATGCGCTTCTCCTTGCGGGGAAGTGTAGCTCAGATCTTCCAAAACGTCACCCGCCATACACCGGATCGCACCGTATCGGCAGCGCCGACTTTTTTTAACGGAAACCATATTTAACACGCATTCATGTGCCACAATGATGCCGTATGCTCGTCGGCCAGCGGCGCGTTTTGAATCACGAGGGTGCTGCGGTGCGGGTGCATATGGTTGGGCTGCGGCCCGCCGTTCATTGTCGATGCAATTTTCCCTAGGAGAAATTCATGCGTAAACTTTCAAGCAAACTCACCGGCCAGCAGTCTGGCTTTACCCTGATCGAATTGGTCATTGTCATTGTCATCATCGGCATTCTGGCGGCGGTGGCGGTTCCGATGTTTGGTAACGTTTCCGCAGACGCCGGCAGGGCCTCGAATTCCGGCATGT
The DNA here is from genome assembly GCA_903930805.1 of uncultured Rhodocyclaceae bacterium. Lineage (GTDB taxonomy): Bacteria > Pseudomonadota > Gammaproteobacteria > Burkholderiales > Rhodocyclaceae > Sulfuricystis. Next base: position 504 of record CAIYZZ010000380.1, read on the forward strand.
TGGGTGCGGCCAAATCCGGTTGGTCGGCGGCATATGCAGTTGTGAAGGGGCAACCATCCCTTGCTCAAGTTGTCACACAACTGCCCAATTGTTCTGCTTCGGGTACCAACATCATTTGCCCGACAAAGTGGCTGAGTGGTAACTCGGCAGGGGGAACTCTAACCATCACTGTTACTGACTTGACGTCGCCAGCGATGTGGGTTTGTGCGACTTCGGCAGACTGCAACTAGCAGCCCCGGTATTGCCTTAACCGGAAGATAAATAGGGGATCACGATTTCAACGGAATCGAGGTCTCCTAAACGGCTCCGTGCATTGTTTGGATAGCTCGCACATGCAATTGCACGGGAACATTAACCAAATCGCTGCCCGACAGCATTTCAGCAAATTACTAACGTTAAGGAGCTAGGTCATGGATACACACCAACTTCGGCGCCACGTCGCTCAGGCCGGGTTTACCCTCATCGAACTGATAGTCGTCATTATCATCATCGGCATTCTCTCCGCTGTGGCGATACCCAATTTCACCGGTGCGACCGACGAAGCCCGCATTGCGAAACAAAATGCCACGCTCGGCATGCTCAAGTCGGCATGGGGTACCGCCTATGCGGTGGCTAAAGTTGAACCGACTTGTGCCCAAATTGTTGCCCAAGCACAAGTTGATCCTAAATGTACTGGTACTTCGCCGATTACCTGTGAAGGCGTCACAAAGAAGGATGGCACTGGTTCGGCGTCATTTACATGCACCGCCGACATATCCACCGGCTCAAAAGTATCATCTCCTGCCCTCATAACCTGCGGCACAAGCGACGGTAACGGTTGCTAAGTGTCAGTCGCATAGTTGAGCTATGCACCGTGCAGATTGGATTCCGGTAGGCCGAGTGGTTTGAAAATCTACTCTCGTCTATTTGCGAGAGTAGCGGTGGAGTGAGGGCTGAAAGGCTCTATGGCAGGAAAAGCGTTGTACATCGGGCTTTATTCATAATGACGAGCAAACGCTGCGGCGGTTTTAGCTTCATTGAACTAATCGTCACCCTCGTTGTGATGGGTGTAGTTTCTGCCGTAGCAATCACCAGCATCGGTGCCAAGGCCCAGCACAGCGCTACGGTCCAGGCCGACCAGTTTCGCCGCGATCTTTCGCACCTTCAGTTGCTGACCATCAGTCTGGGGGTTCGCTTGAAATTGGCCGTTACGTCGGCAGGCTATTCCGTTTATTGCACCGCTATTGAAACACCTCCAAGATCCCCCTGTCTCTCGACTGCCAACCCCTTAATTGATCCGGCCACGGGTGAGGCGTTCAGCGTGACGTTGGCTGACGGCGCTGAATTCACGACGGCGGCGGGCGTCGCGATAACGGGCACCACTAACTACTATTTTGACAGTCTCGGCCGGCCCGTTTCAGACTCGACCTCGAGCAGTGCCGCCGCGCTGGATATCGGCACGACGACCTTCCGCCTCAACGGCGTTGACCGCGCCGCACCGGTGACCGTCACCGTGCTGCCGATCACGGGCTTTGCTCAAACGACGTACTGATATGACCAAGAACCCGTGCCAAGGATTTTCCCTGATTGAACTGATCGTCATCATGGTCATAATCAGCGCAGGGCTAATCGGCATGAGCTCAATGTTCGGCAACAGCGCGACATCGCTTACGACTAACGAAACCGTGCAACAGGCGACGCAGTATGCCCAGGAATGTGCGGAGAGCGCGATGGCCACGAAACGTAACTTCAAATTTGACTGGTTTTTAACCAACGAATTTCCCATCGATTTACCAACCACTGATCTCAGTTGCAGCAGTCCAATCAACGGCTTCACCCGTACCGTCACCTTGACCCCCGCATTTAGCACCAGTCCAAACAACTACTACACCGGCACCAGTAGCACCGCTTGCCCCGATACTGTTCATTGCCGCGATATCACGATCACCGTGACGAAGGGTGCATTGTCATCCTCTATCACAATCATGCTGGCAGATTACTAGTGCGACCGGCCATGCAACGGATACGCGGATTTACGCTGATCGAACTGATCATCGTCAGCGTCATTGTCAGCATCATGGCGGCGGTGCTATCGCCGCTGATGCGCTCCAGCCTGACGGCCTACGACAAGACTCTGGGCGACGTGGTGGTACTCGACAAGCTGCGCTATGCCACCGAACGACTGGCGCGCGAAATCCGCGGGGTTCAATATGCCAGCACCACGGACACCACCAGCCCCACCTATTGCAGTGGCACCACCACCGACACGAATCACTATTGCTTCACCGCCATGGACGCATCGGGCATGGCGTTCAAAAGGTCGTACGTCGACGCGGCGGGAACAGTCACTTCGCAAACAGTCACCATCGGCACCGCCGCTGCCACCACCACCCCCCCCGTCACCGCTGCTGTAACGCTCGCCTATTCCGGCGTAAGCAGTGGGACAGCGCAGATTCTGACCGACGAACTCGGCACGCTGACGTTCAAATACTACAAAAAGAATGGCACTGAACTCCCGCCGGGACCTGCTACGACGACGGGGACGGCACTGGCCAGCAACAACGCCTGCTACACAGACACCACCTCTCCCTGTGTAAGCTATATTCAGATTGAACTTACCTTGATGCACAACAGTCTTCCCTATACCCAGCGTACCCAAGTCGGACTGAGGACCCCTCCCATATGACGAATTTTCCTGCCAAACGATCCTTGCACACCCGCCAGCGCGGTGCCGTCAGCATAGCCATCGTCATGCTGATAATGTTCATTCTGGCGGCTGCGATAACAGGCGCGTTGACGATATCTGGCTCGTCGGTGGTGGATGCCACCAAGAACGAGGAGCAGGTTTCAGCAATGTTCCTTGCGGAGAGCGGGTTGGAGCGGGCGCTGGCCACCCTACGTGCGGCCGCGCTTACGAATACCTACAACAACGCCATCTGCACCGGTCTTAGTGTCGCTGGTAACTCGTTCACGCTCGGCAGCAGGGGTTCCTTCACCTATACCGACGCCGTCTCGACCCCGACTGCCTGCACCAACAATTGCACCCAATGCCTGGTGACGGTCAGAGGGAATATCGGCACCACGTCGAGCCGCACCATTCAGGCGCAATTGATCGCCACGCAACAGAACGGGACGACCGGGCAGACGAATACGGGTTGCCCGCACGGGAGCCCTTCTTGGAACTGTACCCCCAATGTCTCTATGAGCATGAACGTCTCCAACGCTAATTCGTTCGCGTTTGTCCATATCCTCTTCAACCCGACGACAAACTGGGGCGGATCCCCAGTTACTCCAAGTTGTAAGGATACCGGCACAGGCAGCCTGACAGACTGCACCGTGGCATGGAATATCACGGGCAACTATTACAACAACCCGTCGAGTATCGGGGTGTATGCCCCCATAGCCAACGCCGGCAACTACAGCCTTACGGAAGAAGTGCTCGCCACCCTCCCGCCACCCACGGGAGAGACGAGTCGATCCAACTATGCCGCAGTGGGGGCTATCTTCCGTTCGCTTTCGTCGAGCGCGGCAGCGGACTACGTGGGCAGTTTCGCTAAATCCCCCACAACTAGCGGTACTTTCCCCAATAAACACGTGACAACTTGCGGTAGCGCCAATACGACTGATCCCAGGACCCAGCCGCTCCCGCAGACCGACTGTAGTCCCAATGATTACCAGCATGCCTACCTCCCCGCCA
>CAIYZZ010000381.1 GCA_903930805.1 uncultured Rhodocyclaceae bacterium
CGCGATGCAGGCATTCACCGCGCAACGCACGGCAGAAACGCCTGACGAACTCTGGCTCTGCGAGCACCCGTCCGTCTTCACGCAGGGCCTCGCCGGCAAACCTGAACACCTGCTGCACGACATCGGCGTACCCGTCGTCAAGATCGACCGTGGCGGCCAGATCACCTACCACGGCCCCGGCCAGATTGTCTGCTACCTGCTGCTCGACCTGAAACGGCGCGGCCTGACGATCAAGGGGCTGGTCAATCGCATGGAGCAAGCCGTCATCGACCTGCTAGCCGAATACGGCGTAACGGCAGAACACCGCGCCGGCGCACCCGGCGTGTATGTCGGCGGCGCAAAGATCGCCGCGCTCGGCCTCAAGGTCAAGAACGGCTGCTGCTACCACGGCCTCGCACTCAACGTTAGCATGGACCTGACGCCGTTTTCCGCCATCAATCCCTGCGGGTATGCCGGCATGGCAGTCACACAACTCTCCGCATTCGCCCCCACTGCAAACGTGGAAACGGTTGGCGCTAGGCTAGTCGAACAGTTAAAGAAACAGATTTAACGGAATAGACACGATTCATAAGGAATCCCGACATGCGCTTCAATAAATTTCTCTGGGGAAATTATTGCCAGACTGAACGCGGAAAAGACGCATTGCAGCACTATGCTAATCCGACGAAAGCAATGCTCGATAACGATCTTCGGCAGATCAAACTCTTATTCAACGACGAATTTCGTGAGCAGTATGCCGAGCCGACCATTACTGGCGATATTGTGGATATGGTTAGAACGGAAGCTGAAAAGGTAACGATCAGCTCTCCAGATCAAGCAGAGGAAGCCTATATTGAGTTTTACAAGAATGGTATCCCGCTTCGCGCACCAGACAAATCGAGCAAGATCAATGAGGTATTTATCTTCGGCGCAGCTGAGGAAGAGTGGTACGACTACGTCGCTGCCATTTCGCTAGGGTTGCATCAGGCTCATCCTGAATATTTCCTGCCTTACGATTTCCGCAATCACTTCCATAAGCTCACGGAAATTCACGAGGAATTCGGTATCCCGCTTGCCCCTGCGCCGAGTAAAGGCGACAAGACTGGACGCGCGTTCTATTACCTCGATATCAATGCCGCCTGGCAGGAGTTCCGGCAGTTGCACGGACTCAGTGCCTTCGAGATGTGCGCTTTCCTCTACGATTTCGCCAAGGAATTCGTTACCCCTACCGACGCAAACGATCTTCCATTGCCGACGAAGGCCTGGATGGTTACCGGAGGTTCCGGGAATGGGGACATCGCGACCGTAGAGCAGGCCACAAGAGAGAGCGTCTTTCATTGGGGAGCCAATTCAGGGGTTCGGCGTGGTGACATTCTGATGATGTATCTCGTCAAGCCGAAAAGCTGTATCCACTCGATCTGGCGCGCGACTTCCGACGGATTCATCGACCCCTTCTTTCACTATCACAGCATCGCCTGGATCGCCGCGCCGATCAAGACGATGGAGGTTTCCTTGGCGACCTTGAAGGCGCACCCACTGCTTTCAAAGAAGGGGGCGATTCGTGCCAACTTTCAGGGGCCCAGCAGCAAGGCACCTTTGTCTTTCGAGGAATACCAGGCCATTCTCGACCTGATGGTCGCGCATGGACAGGATAGAGCCACACTCCCGGTGATTCAGGCACCGCCGGTACAACTCGAAATCGATCTCGAAAATGAGCGTGATGTCGAGATTCAGTTGGTCGAACCCTTGCTTGCCCAGCTTGGTTATCGCGACAAGGATTGGATCAGGCAGATGCCGGTTCGCATGGGGCGAGGTGAAAGAAACTATCCGGACTATGCAATCGGAGCGGTCATGGGGCGCGGAAATGAAAGCGCTCGCATGATCATCGAGTCAAAATACCAGTTGTCGTCGAAGCGGGATTTCGAAGAGGCCTTTTTGCAGGCCAAGTCATATGCTATGCGGCTGCAATGCGAGGTAATGGCGCTTGCCGCACGGGAAGGTATATGGATCTTCGAGAAACACAAGGATGCTTTCCAGTTTGACCACCATGCTTATCGTGGCTGGGGTGAATTGAATCACCCAGACGCGTTCCACGAAGTACTTGCCACGATTGGTCGTCAGGCGATACTTGGCAAACCATCAACCAAAGCTGAATAAACACAACGACGATATGACTTACCGCCGTCCCGCCAGCGCCGACTTTTGACAAGAAAACCATGAGTAAGAAAATCGCAGTGCCGGGCATCCCCGCCGATCGTATTGTCGTCTTTCAGGAAAAGGCAATTCGCCGCACCTGGCACAACGAAGAATGGTGGTTCGCTATCGTTGACGTCGTGGCCATCCTGACCGATTCGGTGCAGCCGGAAGGCTACGTCAAGGATTTACGTCGCCGCGACAAGGAGTTAGCTAAAGGGTGGGGGCAAATTGCCACCCCCCTTCGGGTGGAAACTGAGGGGGGCGTCCAGCGGGTGAATTGCGCCAACACCGAAGGCCTGTTCCGCATCATCCAGTCAATTCCCTCGCCAAAGGCCGAACCCTTCAAACGCTGGCTTGCCCAGGTAGGTTACGAGCGCGTCAAGGAAATCGAGAATCCGGAACTCGCCAGCGCCCGCGCCCGCGAGTTGTACCAGGCCAAGGGTTATCCGCAGGCATGGATCGAAAAGCGGCTGCGTTCCATCGCCGTGCGTGGCGAACTGACCGATGAATGGAAGGCTCGCGGTGTGGCAGAAGGTAAGGAATATGCAATTCTGACCGCCGAAATCGCCAAGGCCACCTTTGGCGTGACGCCTGGCACGCACAGCCGACTCAAGGGATTGGACAAGGTCAAGACCGGCAACAATCTGCGCGACCACATGACCGATCTGGAACTGATCTTCACCATGCTCGGCGAGGCCAGCACCACAGAAATCGCCCGGCGCAAGGATGCGCAGGGCTTTACCGACAACCGTAATGCGGCCAAGGAAGGCGGCAGCGTGGCCGGCAATGCCCGCAAGGAACTGGAGGCGAAGAGCGGCAAGCCGGTGATGAGTCGAGCCAACTATCTGGCGCTGGAAAATCCTGCGGCGAAGGACAAACAATGAGCGAAAAACAAAAGGGCGAAGCCAAGACCGCGCGCATCCCCATCAAGGTCATCCCCACCGCACCGCTGAAAAAACCCGACTGGATACGCGTCAAGGCCGGCAACTCTGCTGCACGCTTCGGCGAGGTCAAGGCCATCCTGCGCGACCACGGACTGCACACCGTCTGCGAGGAAGCCACCTGTCCCAATATCGGCGAATGTTTCGGTAAGGGCACCGCCACCTTCATGATCCTCGGTGACTTGTGCACGCGGCGCTGCCCCTTCTGCGACGTCGGCCACGGTGTGCCGCTGCCCCCCGATGCGGATGAACCGGAAAAGCTCGCCAAGACCATCGCCGCGATGAAACTTAAATACGTCGTGATCACCAGCGTCGACCGCGACGACCTGCGCGATGGCGGCGCACAGCATTTCGCCGACTGCATCCGCGCCGTCCGCGCCGCATCACCCGCCACCACCATCGAAATCCTCGTACCGGATTTTCGTGGCCGACTTGATATCGCCCTCGACATCCTTGCCGCCGCTCCACCTGATGTGATGAACCACAACCTCGAAACCGTACCGCGCATTTACAAGCAGGCGCGTCCTGGTGCCGATTACGCGCATTCGCTCAAGTTGCTGCAATCATTCCGGCAGCGCCTGCCGCAGATTCCCACCAAGTCCGGGCTGATGGTGGGGCTCGGCGAAACCGATGACGAAATCCTCGATGTGATGCGCGACCTGCGCGCCCATGCAGTCGAGATGCTCACTATCGGCCAGTACCTCGCCCCCTCCGGTCACCACTTGCCGGTGACACGCTACGTGCATCCAGACGTCTTCAAAATGTATGCGGCCGAAGCAGAAAAAATGGGTTTTACCCACTGCGCCAGCGCCCCACTGGTGCGTTCCAGCTACCACGCCGATCAGCAAGCGCACGGGGCCGGGGTGGTTTAAACTGGTGCCATGAAAACACATACCCTCCCCCGTTTGATGCTCGGCCTCATCGCCGGGCTGTGCTTCGCCGCGAGCGCCCAGGCGCTGTCGCTGGCGGATGTTTCCAACCAGGATGCCGGCGGCGGCCTCAAGGAGGCGCTGACGCAGGGCGCGGGCAAGGCAGTCGATCTGCTCGGCAAGAGCGATGGCTTTCTCGGCAATCCAAAGGTGAAGATTCCCCTGCCGGAAAGCATGCAGAAGGTCGAAAGCCTGATGCGCGGCCTGGGCATGGGCAAGCAGGCCGATGAGTTGATCACCACCATGAACCGCGCCGCTGAAGCGGCCGTGCCCGAGGCGAAAACCCTGCTGGTTAATGCCGTGAAGCAGATGAGCGTCGAGGATGCCAAGGGCATCCTCACCGGTGGCGACGATTCCGGCACACAGTATTTCAAGCGCAAGACCGCTGAACCACTGGGTCAGAAATTTCTGCCCATCGTCAAGCAGGCGATCGAAAAAGTGAATCTAGCCAAAAGCTATGAAAAGTTTGCCAAGAAGGGGGCACAGTTCGGGCTGGTGAAGGAAAAAGATACCCATCTCGAAAACTACGTGACCGAAAAAGCGCTCGACGGTCTCTACCTGATGATCGCCGAAGAAGAAAAAGCCATCCGCACCAATCCGCTGGGGGCAGCCGGCAACCTCGCACAAAAAGTATTTGGGGCACTCCGTTAACCATGAAACTCGATTTGCGCAAGATCTACCGTTTCGATCCCATCGAACGCCAGCCGGATGGCTCCCTTCCCAAGGGTGGTGACGTCTATTACGAATGTGGCAGCTGCAAGGATGTGGTGAGTTCCGTTTCCCATATCAAGGCGGCTTGCGGCTGCGGCAACCTCACGGGTGGCGGCGGGACGACCGAGATCAAGACCCCCGAGCAAGTCACCCCCCTGCGCGGCAAACTGAAGTAAGCGGTGCATGGATTAAACCCGCCGCAGCGGGAGGCGGTGCGCTATCTGGATGGGCCACTACTTGTCCTGGCCGGGGCCGGCAGCGGCAAGACGCGCGTCATCACGCAGAAGATCGCCTACCTGATCGGCGAATGCGGCATGGCACCGCAGCATGTCACTGCCATCACCTTCACCAACAAGGCTGCACGCGAGATGCGCGAGCGCGCCGGCA
>CAIYZZ010000382.1 GCA_903930805.1 uncultured Rhodocyclaceae bacterium
CAAGAACGTCATCGGCCCAATCAACCTGATCGTCTGCGCCACCTGTCTGACGCTGATGTTCTTCGAGAGCGCTTTCGGCATCTGCCTGGCGTGCAAGATCTACAACCTGTTTTCGCGCCAACCGGCGCAGCACTGCCCCGGCGGCATCTGTGCAGTTGGCGCAGGGCGAAGTTTCCAAAAAGTCGGCACTGGCGAGACGGCAATCGTCGTGGCGTTTTTGGCCGTAATCGGTTTTATCGGGCAGCACTTTTTTCCGCCGGTCGCCGCACCCAACCCTGCCCCGGTTACGGCCACGGCAGACGCCAAATGCACGCCGCCCGACTGGGCGGTGGCGATGGGCCACGCCGAGATGTGGAAGCTGCACAACAACTGCAAATAAAGGAAGACTATGAATGCACGCAGATATTTTCTGGCGGCGATTGCCGCATCATTTGTAGCCGGTACCGCGCTCGCCGCACCGCCGACGGTTGAAATCGTCGCCATGTCGCACCCGCCGGTTCAAGCCGCGCTCAAGCCCTTGCGCGAGTGGCTGGCCCAGCAAGGCGGCAAGCTCAAAGTCAGCGAGATCGACGCCGAAAGCGCGTCGGGCGAAAAACGGCTAGAGGCGGTTGGACTCAAGGGCCATGTCCCTATCGTCATACTGATCGACAGCCAGTATCGCCAGCAGCGCAAGGATGGTAGCAAGGTGGCATTCGTCAATTTTCCGGCAGTGAAGGAAAGCCCGGCCGGCATTCGCGGCGACTGGCTAACCGAAGATGTCGAGGCAGTGCTGATTGAACGCATGAAAAAGCCATGAAACTCTTGCCGCGCGCCACGGAATGATCCTGCCCGCCGGCGTCGCCTCCGAAGCGCGTCTGCTGCTCATCGGCCGCGCATTGCGGGCTTTCACCGATGGCTTCGTCGCCATCTTGCTGCCCGCCTATCTGCTGGCGCTCGGCTTGGGCCAGTGGGAAGTCGGCTTCCTCAGTACCGCCACGCTGCTGGGTTCGGCCCTGCTGACGCTGGCCGTCGGTCACTGGGGGCACAGGTTTCACCAGCGCCAACTGCTGCTGGCCGCGGCCGCCCTGATGACGCTCACGGGCCTGCTGCTGGCCGGACTATCGGGTTTCTGGCCGCTGCTACTGGTGGCCTTCGTCGGCACGATGAACCCCAGTTCAGGTGATGTCAGCGTCTTTTTGCCCTTGGAGCACGCACGACTCGCCGAAGCGGCCCATGGCGACACCCGCACCACCTTGTTCGCCCGTTACAGCCTCATCGGCGCGCTGTGCGCCGCCGTGGGAGCACTCGCCACCGGCGTGCCAGATTGGCTCGGCAGTTTCGGCATCGACCGTCTCGTCGCATTGCGCGGCATGTTCGTCCTGTATGGCGCGACAGGATTGGCAATCTTCATGCTTTACTGCCAGCTACCCGAGCCGCAAGCCCATGAGCGTGCAGCCCCACCCACGCCGCTCGGGCCATCGCGTGGCATCGTCATCAAGCTCGCCGCGCTGTTTTCCCTGGACGCCTTCGCCGGCGGATTGCTCGTCAGCACGCTATTGGCACTCTGGCTGTTCGAACGCTACGGCCTCTCGCTTGCCGCCGCCGGCAGCTTCTTTTTCTGGGCCGGCCTGCTCACGGCAGCATCGCAACTGGCAGCGCCCTGGGTCGCAAAACGTATCGGCCTACTCAACACGATGGTGTTCACGCACATCCCCGCCAACCTCTGCCTCATCCTGGCGGCGCTCGCCCCCAGCCTGGCATGGGCGCTGGCCTTCCTGCTGCTGCGCAGCCTGCTCTCGCAGATGGACGTGCCGACGCGCTCTGCTTTCGTCATGGCCGTTGTCACGCCGGCCGAACGCGCCGCAGCGGCGAGTTTCACCGCCGTGCCGCGCAGCCTGGCCGCCGCCGCGAGTCCTGCTATCGGCGGCGCACTCTTTGCTGCCGGCTGGCTCGCCGTGCCACTGCTGGCCTGCGGCGTGTTGAAGATCGTCTACGACCTGGCGATCTGGCAGGCATTCCGGCGCGTCAAACCGCAGCAGTAAAAAGTCGGCGCTGGCAGGACGGCAATTAGTCTCTCAGTGCGTTTCTTCCCAGCCGGTAATCATCGCCTTGAGGTGCGCAGTCGGCGTGGCACCCGCCGTGATCAGGTAAACGTGGGCGATGAGGAAGGTGAGCATCAGGAAGGCACCAATGGTGTGGCCGGTAGCGACCCACTCCAGTGACAGGTTGCCCAGTCCATAGGCCGCCCATTGATCGTAAAACATATACAGCCAGCCGGTGATCCAGATCAACGGGCTGATGAACAACAGCACGCCGAGATAGGCCAGACGCTGTAGCGGATTATGTTTCGACAGGAGGGTCTGGCGGTGCGGATGCGGCACTTTCTTGAAGATGCCGAACAGATAGTAACTGCCCATCTCCACCACATTTTTAGTAGTCGGGATGTACTGTTTCCACTCGCCCGTCACCAGATGCCAGAAGATCGCGAAGATCCATAAGCCGACCAGAGCCCAGGCTGCAGTTGTATGGTAGCCCACTGCCTTCTCGAAGCCGAAGATGGTGTAGGTACCATGTATGTCAAAGGCGGTAAGCATGAGGAACATGATCAGGCCAGCCTGCGCCCAGTGCCAGAAGCGTTCGAATTTTTTGAAGATGTAGATTTTTTCAGACATGTGAATGCTCCTCAGGACTTCTTGCTGGAGATGACGCGCAGCAGGCCATGCACGACGACGCCGAACAAGGTCAGAAAGACAAGAGCCCAGCCGGCTTTGTTAACCAACTCATTGTTGTGCTGAACCGGGATGTAGATGCCCTCGATACCGGCCAGACGACCTTCCCTGGCGTGGCATTCGACACAACCGAGGGCCTTGTCCTTCGGCGCTACCATATGGGTGATCGGCCAGTACATTTCCGTCGTGATGAAATCCACCTTGCCAGAAAAAGGCGCGCCGGTATTCTTCATGCCGGTGGTGATGGCTTTATCCCAAACGAGGTTCTTCCAGAAGCCGGTATCGTCGTTACCCGCCGTGTGCGGCGTGACCAGCGACTTGTTAACCGGGTCGTAAGGCTGTTTGCCGCGCATGATTTTCATCGGCCAGATCAGCGACTTTCCATCAGTCGGGCTACCACCGATCCAGTTGATCTGCGTCGGTTTGTCACTCTTCTCGACCTTGTCACCCAGCAGGGTGTAGGTCACCTGGCCGTTGAACCAGCGATATTCGGGCTTGACGTTGGTACCCATGACGAAGTCGCCCTTGTGTGAGGCATAGACGACGTGCCCGTGCTCATCCTTCGTCGAAAACTGCTTGCCGTCCTTGTCGAGTTTGCCGGCGGTTGACCAGTCCCAGAACATCTTGGTGGGAACACCTCCGCGCGCAAAAGCCGGAATATGGCAGGTCTGGCAGGCAATCTTGTTGGAGTGCTGATTGAGACGCTCTGCCTGCTTGGCTTTTTTGTGCGGCGCATTGTCGTGGCAGGCGACGCAGGTAGCGGGGTTGCCTTCCCTGGCCTTGCCGCGCACATGCGCGCCGCCCTTGTCGATGGCGGTGGGCGTGTAGCGGCTGCCCGGCACATCATGGCTCGAAGTCTTGTGGCAGGTGCCGCAGGTGAAGTCGAGGCCAGCCGCATCCATATGGATATCCACCTCGCCATCGGGTGCCGCCAGCGAAGTATCCATGTCGCCATGCTTGACGCCGTCGCCGCCACCGCCGCTGAAATGGCAGGCACCGCAGGTGTCGCGACTGGTCTTGCCGACCTTCTGCGCCACCTTGGACAGATCGACCGGCTTGAGCATCTTGCCGGAGCCGGGAGGGAGTTCGATGGGCGCACCGACAACCGGGTTGCCGGCGAGGCCGGGAGGCTTCGAGTAGGTACCTGTCGTGTCGTGGCAGACCACGCAGTCGACGTTCTCTTCCTTCGTGAAGTCGAAATTCTTGTCCTTCCAGCCGTAACCGACATGGCAGGCCGTACAAGCGGCATAGTTCGATGAAATCGAAATGCAGAAGTTATTGATGACGTTCTTCTTGCCCAGCTTCTGGTTGTTCTCCGGGTTGAGGAATTCCCAGGTCCAGTGCTTGGTGCGATGCACCTGCCTGGCGGCCTCGGTATGACAGGTCAGGCAGGCCCTGGTGACTTCAGGGCCCGACTTGAAGGTCTGCTGCAATTCCTTGAACTTGGTATGGTCTGCCGTGGAATTGAGCTTGACGGGCACATCGCTGGCTTGCGCCGGACTTATCCCGATCAGTGCGAGCCATCCCAAAAACACGGCGATGGCGGAACTGCGAATACGTAACATGCTGAACTCCCTTTTGGATGCAACCGGCTGGCAACGTTAACCCTGTCGGAATAAACCTACAATACTCCATTAGAGTATGTTTATATTGCATTGCAGCAGTGCTATGCTTACGAACAGATAGTCATCAGCACCCTTAGAGGAGCGTCAAAATGAAACTTCGTTATGTCCTGCCAATTCTCACTGCCACCACCCTGTTCGCCTCCGCCGCGCAGGCCTACGATGCCGACTGGAAGCGTGGTCGCATCTATTACCGCAGCGTCTGCACATCTTGCCACGTCGCTTCGCCGATCGGCCAAATCAACCCCAGCAGCAAGACCAAGGCCGAATGGGCGACCTACATGAAGGCCGACAAGCACGCCAAGGGCAAAGATGCCGTTAAGCAATATGTCAGCAAAGCCTATCGTGCCAGCATCAAATCGGCTAACAAGGCAGCGGAGAAGTTCGCCGACGTGCCTGATCAGGAATTGCTCGAAGACATCACGATCTTTCTTCAGCGTGGTGCCAAGGATGGCGAAAGCCCCGCAAGTTGCAGTTAATACAGAAATGTGAGGCAGTTCCATGAGTGCCGATAACGGCTGGCTGGCCGGCTTCAAGGCCGATTATGAACAGATTTTCGTCGAATCATGGTCACCTTACGTCGGGGCCATCCTTCTGGTGCTGGTCGTCATCGGTTTGATGATCAACGGTTTGTTCTGGGGCGTCTTCGGCGGCGTGAAATATTGGGGCGACCAGTTCAATCACCTGATTGGCCTCGCACCCTTGCTCGGCATCGGGCAACCGGACGAGGGTTTCCTCACCCACCGCATGTCGCTGATGAACATCATGCTGCTGCTCGGTGCCTTTGCCGCCGCACTGATGTCACGGCAATTCCAGCCCAACCGCCCGCCGCAGCTGGAACTCGTCTGGGCGATGCTCGGCGGCTCCATGCTGGGCATCGGCGCATCACTGGCCGGTGGTTGCACCACGGGCGGCTTCTTCAATCCGGTACTGCATTCCTCTCCGGCCGGCTGGATGATGTGGGTCGGCCTGCTTGCCGGCGCGGTGATCGGCCTGAAATTGCTGTTGTGGACACTTGAGAATATCGAGTGGGGCATGCAGGCACCCCCCAGGATCGATCTGCCGGAGGGCCTGACGAAAATCATGCCCTTCTTCGGTCTCGCCGTCATCGTCGGGGTTCTGCTCTGGGCGACGAGTTGGTATGGCTCATCCGATACCGTGCTGGTCACGCGCGCCGTGATCGTTTTGCTCGGTTTCCTCATCGGCTTCATCATGCACCGCGCCCGGCTCTGCTTCGCCCGCGCCTTTCGCGAGCCCTTCATGACCGCCGAGGGCGACATGACCAAGGCGGTGATCCTCGCCCTGGCCATCGGCATCCCCATCGCTGCCTTCCTCTTCGAGAAGAAAGTGATCGATCCCTACATCGCCATTCCACCCACATTCTGGATCGGCTCGCTGCTCGGCGGCCTGATCTTCGGCATCGGCATGATCTTCGCCGGCGGCTGCGCCTCGGGTTCGCTCTGGCGCATGGGCGAAGGCCACTTCAAGCTCTGGGTCTCGATGTTCTTCTTCGCCTGGATTGGTTCGGTCGCCAGCGCCCTGTTCAAGAAGCTCGGCCTCACCTCGGTCGACCCGGACAATATGGAAAGCTTCGAGATCACTGCCGTCGGCTACCAGGCTTATTGGCCCGAGACCCTTCCCGGCTGGGGCTGGACACTACTAGCCGGCGGCGCCTTGCTGCTGGTCTGGTACGCTTTCGTCCGCTATAACGAATCGACAGAAAAATTCACTGTGCTCTAAAGGAGATCAAGATGAAACGCAACTCGCTGTTTGTCGCTATTTCCATTGCCGCGCTGGCTTTTGCGCCACTCATCTACTCGCCGGATGTCCTGGCCCAGGCGGCTGCCGTCCAACCCAAGGAGGGCTGGTACAAGCATCTCGTCGATTTCGACTTCGTCAAGCCGCACGCCGAAATGCCCAAAGATGACAAGGCCGCATTGATCGTCGATTCACGTCCAGCCGCGCGCCGCTATGACATCGGGCACATCCCGCTGGCCATCAATATTCCCGACTCGCAGTTCGATAAACTCGCACCGACCATGCTGCCGGCCGACAAGGCCACGCCGATCATCTTCTATTGCCAGGGTGTCGAATGCGATCTGTCGCACAAGTCGGCCTTCAAGGCCGAGGCGCTTGGCTATACCAACATCAAGGTCTATCCCGCCGGCCAACCCGAGTGGGAGACCAAGGGCGAGTTGGTCGCCGTCAGTCTCGCCCACATCAAGAAGCTGATGGACGAGAAAGCCGATTTCGTCTTGATCGATGCACGTCCCGAGCGCCCCTTCGCCCAGGGCAGTATTCCCGGCGCCATCAATATCTCGGATTCAAAGTTCGACAAAGAGACCGCCAAGCTGCCGGCCAGCAAGGAAACCGCGCTGATCTTCTTCTGCGGTGGGCTGAAGTGCGACCTTTCTGCCAAATCTGCCGTCAAGGCCAAGGCGCTTGGCTACAAGAAAGTCTTCGTCTATCCCGAAGGCTATCCGGCCTGGCAATCAGCCATGGGCGGCGGCAGCGTAGCAGCAGCACCGGCTGCGGCTGCTACCGGGGCAACGTCGACAGCCATCGCCATCGAGAGCGGCAAGGAGAAAGGCAGCATCAGCGTGCCCTCCTTCGAGCGCATCCTGAAAGAGA
>CAIYZZ010000383.1 GCA_903930805.1 uncultured Rhodocyclaceae bacterium
CACCGGCAAGAACATTCATGCCACGCGCGAATGGATTTTACGCAACTCGCCCGTGCCCATCGGCACCGTGCCGATTTATCAGGCGCTCGAAAAAGTGAACGGTCGCGCCGAAGACCTCACGTGGGAACTCTTCCGCGACACGCTCATTGAGCAGGCGGAGCAGGGCGTGGATTACTTCACCATCCACGCGGGCGTGCTCCTGCGTTTTGTGCCGATGACGGCCAACCGCATGACGGGCATCGTCTCGCGCGGCGGCAGCATCATGGCCAAGTGGTGCCTCTCGCATCATAAAGAAAATTTCCTCTACACGCACTGGGACGAGATCTGCGACATCATGGCCGCGTATGACGTCGCGTTCTCCATCGGCGACGGTTTGCGTCCCGGCTCGATTGCCGATGCGAACGACCGCGCCCAGTTCGGCGAACTAGAAACGCAGGGCGAGCTCACCAGGCGCGCTTGGGCCAAAGGCGTGCAGGTGATGAACGAAGGCCCCGGCCATGTGCCCATCCACCTCATCGAGGAGAACATGCACAAGCAGCTCGAATGGTGTGGCGAAGCGCCGTTCTACACGCTCGGGCCGCTCACCACCGACATCGCGCCCGGCTACGACCACATCACCAGCGGCATCGGCGCGGCGATAATCGGCTGGTATGGCTGCGCGATGCTCTGCTACGTCACGCCCAAGGAACATCTCGGCCTGCCGAACAAGAAGGATGTGAAAGACGGCGTCATCACCTACAAGATTGCGGCGCATGCGGCGGACCTGGCCAAAGGCCATCCCGGCGCGCAATACCGCGACAACGCCATCTCCAAGGCGCGCTTTGAATTCCGCTGGGAAGATCAATTCAACCTCGCGCTCGACCCCGTCACCGCGCGCGAATTCCACGACGAAACGCTGCCGCAGGACGGCGCCAAGACCGCGCACTTCTGCTCCATGTGCGGCCCGCATTTCTGTTCCATGAAGATCACCGAAGATGTCCGCAAATACGCCGCCGAACAAGGCCTCGCCGAGGAAGCGGCGCTGAAGCAGGGCATGGAAGAAAAGTCGAAGGAGTTCGTGGCCAAGGGCGCGGAGGTTTACGCGAAGGCGTGATGCTTTGTTTCTCCATAAACATTCATCAATACCTCAAACTATACAACGCGTTCGCAACGCGGCTATTTAAACCCCTGGATGCCCCCGCCGAATCTCGCAAGATGATTACCAAGGCTTCCAGGAACGTCACCCGCCGCAGTTTCTGCCGAATGCTGGCGCTACCGACCGGAGCGCTGGTGCTTGGAAACGTGTTGCCGGCTTGGGCGGAGAAAAATAACAAGCCGCCGGCAGAGAAGTCTGCCGATCCAACTCAACCGAACTCCTTAAAGCAGCCATGCGAGACCAAAGTCCTCTGGGATTTTGACGGCTGCATTGAAGACCGGTTCATGGACCGAGTCACGACCCATGTTTACAAAGGCAATGTCTATGTGTGGGTTCTGTTGCCGGGGCTGAAGACGCATATTGTCAAAGTGCCGCTCGCTGGTGGCAAGGCGCAGACGTTTCCGCTCATGCCGGGACACGTCACGGGGGATGATCCGCACCGGTATTACACCATCGGCGCGGATGCGCAGGGCTACATTCATGTGGTGGGTGACATGCACTCGTCCGCGTATGTGAAGCACTGGGTTTCCAAGAGGCCGGAAGACATCTCCGAATTCGTCTTCACATCCGACATGGGTGACAACCAGCGGCCGCAGGGATACAACGTCACCTACCCGCACCTGTTCCGTGGGCCGGATGGTGTGCTCTACCATTCCATCCGCTGTGCTGATCCCGTCTGGGGCGTCGGCATCAGTGTGCTGGATGTCAAAACGCAGACCTGGTCCATGCTCGGAGCGGATGTGCCTGCCAGCGACCTCGACGGATCAAAGCGCGTGAATAAGAAGACCAAGGGCAAACCGATGACGGCATGGGAGGACAATGGGGAGGGCGGCAACTTCTCTTACACACAGCCGCACGCGAATATTGTGTGGGACAAAAACAAACGCCTGCACCTTGCGATTGTCCTGCTCAATGAGAACACACCGTCCTCCAAGGGCAGGCACACTGGCAGCGATGTTCTTTACGCCTATTCCGACGATGGTGGCAAAACCTTCCGCCGCGGCGATGGGTCGCAGATTCAATTACCGATGCGCGCCGAGGCGGGCCCGCATCAGGCGGATGTCGTTTACTCCCGGCACAACGGGCCACCTCCTTGGGTGGGGCTCATTCCGACGATCCATATCGACGACAAAGGCCGGCCAGTGGTGGGCGCTCAGGATCACAAGACGGGCTGGCATCTTCTTGTCCTGGAAAAAGGCAAATGGACCGAACTGGGGAAAAACACCAGTTCTCCAACAAGTAATCAGAAGGCGAAGCCGAACGATGAGGATGAGGACGATGGCTCGGAAAGGGTGGACGTTTCCAAACTCGCGCTCCCCTATGCGCCGCATCATTTGAATCCGGAATACC
>CAIYZZ010000384.1 GCA_903930805.1 uncultured Rhodocyclaceae bacterium
AACGACGGTCCATGCGTGCCCGCACGGACCCTTCCACGACCGGATTGACGATTTCAAGGTGCGAGGGGTTGAAAGCCAGCGTGAGATGCACCGGGCCACCGGGGGTAGCAACATCGGACGAGTAGCCCATGTGGTACTTGACGTCGCCCGCGATCAATTCTATTTTTTTCTTGCCCTCGAATTCGGCGAACAGCATGCCAGGTTGCTTGCCCAGCGTATTTACCAGCACGTTGAGGCGGCCACGGTGTGCCATGCCGATGACGATTTCCTTGATACCCAGCGTACCGCCGACACGGATCAACTGATCCATGGCGAGAATCATCGATTCGCCACCCTCGAGCGAAAAACGCTTTTGGCCGACGTAGCGGGTATGCAGATAGCGTTCCAGCGTCTCTGCCGCCGTGATGGAGGTCAGAAAACGGCGCTTATCTTCATTCGGATAACGTGGCTGAGCGCGCAGCGGCTCGAAGCGCGCCTGAATCCAGCGCTTGTGCGCCACATCAGCCATATATGCATATTCGGCCCCGATATGGCCGCAATAGCGCAGGCGCAAGGCTTCGAGAATCTCGCGCAGCGTAGCTTCTTCGACCCCCATATCGAAAGAACCGGTGCGAAACGAGGTCGACAGATCGGCTTCGGTAAAACCGTAATAGGAAGGATCGAGTTCCACCACTTCGGGACGCACCTGGCGCTTCAGCGGGTCGAGTTGCGCCCAACGGTTGCCAAGAAATCGGTAGGCGGTGATGATTTGCAAAACCTTGGTCTGCTTTTCGCCGTTGCCGGATTGCTGTACCACACGGAGACCACCCGCCTTGGCGCGCTGGGCAAAACCGTTGATGACGGGGGTATGCGCAACATCAGGCCCGTTGTAGGTCCCCACGCCCGGCAGGTTGGCGAGCTTGTCGAAATAATCGCGCCATGCCGGCTCGACAGTGGCGGGGTTCAGCAGGTAGGCCTCATACAACTCTTCAACATAGGGTGCATTCGAGCCGAAGAGATAGGAGCTGGACAACAATTGATTCATCATGCCATCACCTCTGTTAATGGGCAGGGATGAAAAAAAAGGTTGCCCGCACATCCGGGCAACCTCTCTTTCGGCGTCTCAGCGCTTGGCCATTACCGTAACGTTACGATGCGGGGCGCCTGTATACAGCTGACGCGGGCGACCAATCTTCTGCTCGGGATCGCTGATCATCTCGTGCCACTGGGCAATCCAGCCGATGGTGCGAGCCATGGCGAAGATGCCGGTGAACAGCTTGGTCGGAATACCGAGCGCACGCTGGACGATACCCGAATAGAAATCGACGTTCGGGTAAAGTTTCTTCTCGATGAAATACTCGTCTTCGAGCGCGATTCTTTCGAGTTCTATCGCCAACTTGAACAGCGGGTCGTCATGGAGACCAAGCTCCGTAAGAACTTCATGGCAGGTCTCGCGCATCAATTTGGCGCGCGGATCGAAGTTCTTGTAGACGCGATGACCGAAGCCCATGAGTTTGAACGAATCGTTCTTGTCCTTGGCGCGCTTGATGTACTCCGGTACGCGCGACACATCACCGATTTCTTCAAGCATCTTCAGGCAGGCCTCATTGGCGCCACCGTGCGCCGGACCCCACAGGCAGGCGATGCCGGCAGCAATACAGGCGAACGGGTTGGCACCCGACGAGCCAGACAGACGCACCGTCGAAGTGGAGGCATTTTGCTCATGATCGGCATGTAGGATCAGGATGCGGTCAAGCGCCTTGGAGAGCACCGGGTTCGGTTTGTATTCTTCGCACGGATTACTGAACATCATGTAGAGGAAGTTTGTTGCGTAGTCATAGTCGTTCTTCGGATACATGAACGGCAAGCCACTGTTGTAGCGGTAAGCCATGGCGACGATGGTCGGCATCTTGGCGATCAAACGAATGGCGGCAACATTGCGGTGCTCCTGATTGCTGATGTCGAGCGAATCGTGATAGAAGGCCGACAGACCACCCACCACGCCAACCAGCACAGCCATAGGGTGGGCATCACGACGGAAGCCTTGGTAGAAGCGCGTCAACTGGTCATGCACCATGGTGTGCTTGCGTACCCGACCAACCCACTCATCATACTGAGGCTTTTTCGGCAACTCGCCGTCCTTCAGCAGGTAGCAGACCTCCATGAAGTCGCAGCTCTCGGCCAGTTGCTCAATCGGGTAACCGCGGTAGAGCAGTTCGCCCTTGTCGCCATCGATATAGGTAATTGACGATTTGCACGCCGCAGTGGACATAAAACCCGGGTCGTAAGTAAAGGCGCCGGTCTGGCCGTAGAGCTTGGTGATATCGATCACGTCCGGACCGATGCTGCCCGAATACACGGGAAATTCGGTGGTCTTGTCATTGAAGTTGAGGGTGGCAGTGCGCTGTGTCATAACAGTCTCCAGTCGATAGTCTAGGTTTCTAACCAGCCGGCTGCCGCAACAGCACGACCATGCTCTGTAACACCGGGTCGCCGACATCCTGCCGGCCACTCAGTACTTCCCACAAATCGTGGTCTTCCATTTCCAACAGACGTTCAAAAATCTCGGCCTGCTCACACTCCAGTACTTCCGGCTGTTTTTGCCAGAAGCGTTGTAATACCAGATCGAGTTCCAGCAGTGCCCGCCGACTTTGCCAACGCAGCCTTTCGCTGCGCACGCGCTGCGCTTCGCCTACGTTCATCAGATGGCCCGCTTCACCATCATGTCCTTGATCTTGCCGATCGCCTTGGTCGGATTGAGTCCCTTCGGGCAGGCATCGACACAGTTCATGATGGTGTGACAACGGAACAGGCGGTAAGGATCTTCCAGATTGTCGAGACGTTCGTTGGTCGCCTGGTCACGCGTATCGGCGATGAAACGATACGCCGCGAGCAAACCGGCCGGGCCAACAAATTTGTCCGGGTTCCACCAGAACGACGGGCAGGAAGTCGAGCAACAGGCGCACAGGATGCATTCGTACAACCCGTTCAACTCCTCGCGATCTTCCGGTGACTGCAAACGCTCGCGTTCCGGCAGCGGATCATTGTTGATCAGGTAGGGCTTGATCGAGTGATATTGCTTGAAAAACTGCGTCATATCGACAATCAGGTCGCGGATGACCGGCAAGCCCGGCAAGGGGCGCAACACGATCGGCTTGCCATCCGGGAAAGTACCCATGTCGGTCAGGCAGGCCAAACCGTTGCGACCGTTGATGTTGAGCGCATCGGACCCACAGACACCCTCGCGGCAGGAGCGGCGGAAGGCGATCGAATCATCTTTGGCCTTCAACTTGACCATGGCATCAAGCAGCTTGCGATCGGTAGCATCAATCTCCAACTCGATATCCTGCATGTAGGGCTTTGTATCCTGATCCGGATCGTAACGATAGACCCTGAACTGGATGGTGCGAGTTTGATT
>CAIYZZ010000385.1 GCA_903930805.1 uncultured Rhodocyclaceae bacterium
GATGGGCGATCAGCGCGATGCCCTGGGGATTCTCATGCCCCTCGACGAAGACCTCGATCTTGCCGTCCGGCCCGTCGACCAGCACCCGCTCGTGGCGCGACACGACTCAGGCCACCTGCAGACGCTCAACGATGCGACCCTGCACCAGATGCTGATCGATGATCTCGTCGATGTCTTCCTTGTCGATGTAGGTGTACCAGACGGCCTCGGGGTAGATCACCATGACCGGACCCTGTTCACAGCGATCGAGGCAGCCCGCGGCATTGATACGAATCCTGCCGGGCAGCTTGTCGCCGAGGGCCTTGACCCGGTCCTTGGCGTAGGCCCGCATGTCGTTCGCGCCATGATTGTTGCAGCAGGCTTCGCCCTCGGCGCGCTGGTTGGTGCAGAAGAAAACGTGGTGGCTGAAATGGCTCATGGGGCTGAAATTCCGGGACGGACGGGTTAGGGAAACGCTGAACAAGCCACCGCAAAACACGGCAACGAATTGAAATCGAGACGAAATTGTGACGTCAATGTCATTTGGATCAAGAAATCGGCCTGTTTTGAACCAGAACGCAGGGTGTTCCGCCCCGTCCCGCTCATGCCGGGCGCACCTCTCCTGTGAGAGGTCGTCCCCATTTGCTGATGTTGAGCATGGCCAGCATGGCGAAAGCCCGGTTGGCGTTCTTCGCCAGGCCGCGGTAGCGAACCTTGGCAAAGCCCCAAAGACGCTTGATTGTCAGGAAGGGATGCTCGACCTTGGAGCGCACGCTGGACTTGCGCCGATTAGTCATCTTGTCGGCTTCCGTCAGAGGACAGTTGCGGTAGGCGCGTTTGTTGGTGAAATCCTTCGCCTTCGGCGCAATGCCTTTCAGTCGCTCCCGTTGCTGCTTGCCCCGGTAAGCGCTGTCACCGTAGAAGCGGGTCTCGTCGCCATGCAGAAGGTTTGGCACCTGGTGGCTGTCATGCACATTCGCGGCGGTGACGCTCGCGCTATGGACCAGGCCGGTCTGACTGTCCGTGCCGATGTGCAACTTCATGCCGAAGTGCCATTCGTTACCTTTCTTGGTTTGATGCATCTCCGGGTCACGGCTCTTCTCTTGATTCTTGGTCGAAGGGGGCGCAGCGATCAGTGTGGCATCGACAATCGTGCCACCCGAAAGCTTCATGCCGTTGGCCAGCAGCAGTTCGCCTACCTTGGCGAACAACGCTGCACCCAGTTGGTGTTTCTCCAGCAGATGCCGGAAGTGCAGCAGGGTCGTGGCATCCGGCACCCGCTCCCGTCCGAGATCAATCCGGCAGAACTCCCGGAACACCGGCACATCGTAGAGCGCGTCTTCGCAAGCTTCGTCAGCCAGGTTGAACCAGTTCGCCACGCAGTACATCCGCAGCATCCGCTCCAGACCCACCGGTGGGCGGCCATTCCCGGCCTTCGGGTAGTGCGGCTCAATCAAGGCGCAGAACTCGGCCCACGGCATCAAACCTTCCATGCGCGCCAGAAACTCCGCCTTGCGCGTCGCACGGTTGTGCTTCTCGAATCCTCCTGTCGCCGCCAACGTCATCTGCTTCATCATTTCGTCCCTTGTGATCACGATGCTTCGTCTGACTTCATGACAGAAAAATCGTTCACAGCGTTTGTACCTTATTCAGTGTTTCCCTAGGGTGGATGATCGTCGATTCCAGTTGGGATGCCGAATTGATCTCTGATCTGTTCATCGAAAATGGTCTTGAAAACTGCATCAGTCGGCTGAAGATTATTCCGTTCCCGAGTCAGGCTGAATCGGCCGCCTTTGAGGCAGTCCGTCAGCAATACTTCCTCGAAAATCAGTGCACACAACATCACGCACTCTACGATGCCCGTGCCCTCCGATTTGCAGATCTAAAAATAAACTTGGCTATCGCCGAACAATTGAAACCGTTTTA
>CAIYZZ010000386.1 GCA_903930805.1 uncultured Rhodocyclaceae bacterium
CATGTGAACCGCCCTTTTTTTGGTCGCAATTGGCACGATTGGCATGAATACACTATGAAATGCGGATGCGGACCTTTGGTTCTGCTTGAGGAGACATAGAAATGAAACACGTGATTCTTGGCAACGGTCCCGCCGGCGTAATCGCGGCGGAAACCATACGCAAACATGCGCCGCAGGACGAAATCATCCTCGTCGGCGACGAACCGGAGCCGCCCTATTCGCGCATGGCGATACCCTATCTGCTGTCGGGCAACATAGACGAAGACGGCACCTATCTGCGCAAGGGCAAGGACCATTTCGCTGCGCAAGGCATCACGCTGCACACGGGCCGCGCAAAGTCGGTGGACAGCAAGAAGTGCAGCGTCGCGTTCGAGGACGGCACCGCCCTCGCCTTCGACCGCCTGCTCATCGCCACGGGGTCCAGTCCGGCCACGCCGGCGATTGAAGGGATAGCTCTGCCTGGAGTCCACCCCTGCTGGACCATGGCCGACGCGCGCGAGATCATGGCCCTCGCCAAACCCGGGGCGCGCGTGCTGCAGATGGGTGCGGGCTTCATCGGCTGCATCATCCTGGAGGCATTGGTCAACTGCCGCGCCGAGCTCTGCGTGGTCGAAATGAGCGATCGCATGGTGCCGCGCATGATGGGCGAGGGCGCGGGCGGAATGATCAAGCGCTGGGTGGAAAGCAAAGGCGTGAAGGTCCATACCTCCTGCCGCGTGGAATCGATACAGAAGAATGGGGACGCGCTCAGCGTACGCCTGAGCAATGGCCAGAGCGTCGATGCCGACCTCGTGATCTCGGCCACCGGGGTCAAGCCCAATATCGGATTCCTGCAAAACTCCGGCGTCGCCTGCGCCCACGGCGTCCTGACCGACGAGTATCTGCAGACCAACGTACCGGGCATCTATGCCGCCGGCGACTGCTCCGAAACCCTGGACCTCGTGTCCGGCAAGCACCTCGTCAGCGCGATTCAACCCAGCGCCGCCGAAGCGGGCATTTGCGTAGGCACGAACATGGCGGGGAAAAAACTGGTGCTGCGCGGCGTCACGCAAATCAACGTCCTCGACACGCTGGGCCTCGTCTCGTCTTCGTTCGGCGAATGGCAGGGCGTGCCCGGCGGAGAACATGCCGAGATGTCGGACGAGAGCAATTTCCGCTTCCTGCGCCTGGAATTCAGCGGCGACGTGCTCGTCGGCGCCAACAGCGTCGGGCTAACCGAGCACGTGGGCGTGCTGCGCGGGCTCATCCAGTCGCGCACCAAGCTAGGCCCCTGGAAAGACCGCCTGCTGCAGAATCCGCTCGCGCTGATGGAAGCCTATCTCGCGACCTCGCAGCTGCGCAATCTCATGCCGCCCAAAGGCTTCAAGGGATAAACGCAAGCTGGACGCCGATTGCGGGCGGCTGAGCGCAGACGCGGCGTCACCGCCTGACTTGGGCGTGGCGCCCTGCTCAGATCAATTGTGCCTCTCGGTCAGTTGGACCAGCGCATCCATCAGCAGCCCGGGATCCTTGATCAGCTTATCCTTCCAGGCGCCCAGGCTGCGCCGGGTCTGGATCAGGCCGCGGATGGCGCCTACGTGTTCGGTCGTGCCGATTCGGATGGCGCCGATCAGCACATCGCCCTCGAAGCACAGCCGGGTGTAGCGAAAGTGCTCGGCGTCTACGCTTTCCACGCTGTCACCGCCGGGGCGGCCCTGCCAGAGGCCGAAGGTGTAAGAGAGCAGGCCGACCGTGTCGAGCACGTTCATCGACAGGCTGCCGCGATAGGGAGCGTCCTTTCCAGCCATGTTCAGGCCGGCCGCCCGTCCGTGTTCGGTGGCGGTCGGCTGCAGCGCATGCACCACCCATTCGCCGGTCGAAAAATCGCGGCCCTGCGCCACGTCGCCGGCGGCGTAGATACCGGGCGCCGAGCTTTGCATGCGGTCGTTGATGACGATGCCCTGGTCGATCTCGGCGCCGGTGCCCTCCAGGAATCCGACGTTGGGGCGCACGCCGGTGGCGAGAATGATCAGGTCGGCATCGAAGCTCTGCGTGTCCATGACGAGCCGCGGTCCGGCTTCGATGCGCTCGATGCGGCCCTTGGTGACGACGTTCACGCCCTTGCCTTCGAGCCAGCTTTGCAGGATAGCGCTGCCTGCCGGGGTCATCATCGAGCGCAGGATCTGCCCGACCCTGCCGGCAATCACAGTCAGATGCACGCCGCTTTCCACCAGCGACTTCATGCAGACGCCGGCGACGAAGCCGGCGCCGACCATGACCACGCGGGCGCCGGGCTTCAACTTGGAGGCGATCACCCGGGCATCGTCCAGGGTCCAGCAGGTGACCACGCCGGGCAGGTCGGTGCCGGGCACCGGCGGCAGCGTCGGCGAGGAGCCAGTGGCCACCAGCAGCCGGTCGTAAGCCAGCACCTCGCCGTCGTC
>CAIYZZ010000387.1 GCA_903930805.1 uncultured Rhodocyclaceae bacterium
ACATCGAAGAAACCTACGTCAATGGCGATATTGACAGCCGCGTGCCGCATAACCTGAACATCAGCTTCAATTATGTCGAGGGTGAATCATTGGTCATGGCGGTGAAAGATATTGCCGTGTCCTCGGGATCTGCCTGCACCTCGGCTTCGCTTGAACCTTCCTACGTGCTGCGTGCGCTGGGCCGTTCGGACGAACTGGCGCACAGCTCGATCCGCTTTACCATCGGCCGATTCACCACCGAAGAAGAAATCGATTTCACCATCAAGCTGCTCCACGACAAACTGGGTAAGCTGCGCGAACTTTCCCCGTTGTGGGAAATGTTCAAGGATGGTGTCGACCTGAATACTGTCCAGTGGGCAGCGCACTAACCGTATTTTGATGAGGGACTTGAAATGTCATACAGCACCAAAGTCATCGAGCACTACGAAAACCCACGAAACGTCGGCTCCTTCGGCAAGGACGAGGAGGGTATCGCCACCGGCATGGTCGGCGCACCAGCCTGCGGCGATGTGATGAAACTGCAGATCAAGGTCGGCAAGGACGGCGTGATTGAAGATGCCAAGTTCAAGACTTATGGCTGCGGTTCGGCCATTGCTTCGAGCTCACTGGTCACCGAATGGGTGAAAGGCAAGACGCTCGCTCAGGCGCTCGATATCAAAAATACCCAGATCGCCGAAGAACTGGCTTTGCCGCCGGTGAAGATTCACTGTTCGATCCTGGCCGAAGACGCGATCAAGGCGGCCGTGGCCGACTACAAGAATAAACAGGGTGGTGCGTAAATGGGCGTCACTCTTTCAGAAGCTGCCGCCAAGCACGTCGCGAACTTCATTGCCAAACGCGGCAAGGGTATCGGTATTCGTCTCGGTGTGAAAACTTCCGGTTGTTCCGGTATGGCCTACAAGCTCGAGTTCGCCGACAGCAGCGAACCCGATGACATTGTTTTCGACAGTCACGGTCTGAAGGTGTTGATCGATCCGAAAAGCTTGCCATACTTGGAAGGAACCGAACTGGACTACACGCGCGAGGGCTTGAACGAAGGATTCAAGTTCAACAATCCGAACGTCAAGGATCAGTGTGGCTGCGGCGAGAGCTTCCACGTTTGATGATCACTACTGATCAATGACCATCTTTGACCTCGAAACGCTGCGGCAGGATTTCTTTACCCTGTTCGGCCTTTCGCGCCAGCAAGGTCTGGATGCCGACCAACTGGAGTTGCTCTATCGCGACATCCAGACCAAGGTGCATCCGGACAAACATGCGCATCTTTCCGGCAGCGAAAAACGTCTGGCGATGCAGTGGTCAACGCACGTTAACGAGGCTTACCAGACGCTGAAAGACCCATTGCGACGCGCACGTTACTTGCTGCATCTGGCCGGTCACGATGTACGACTGGAGACGAATACCGCCATGTCCGCCGAATTTCTGATCGCGCAAATGGAATTGCGCGAGGCCGTGGCCGAGGCAAAAGACGCCGGCGATGCAGAAATGCTCGATGGCTTGCATCGTCGCCTGAAAAAAGAGGTGCGTGCGGAGTTCGGGTTGTTGCAACAGGCACTCGATGGGAATTCCCTCGAGCGCGCCGGTGAACTGGTCAGGCAGTTGATGTTCCAGGAAAAACTTTTACAGGAAATCGACAACGCCTTGGCACTGGTCGAGGGTTGATCGACAAAAGAATACGGGCAGGGAGCGAATAACAAGAATGGCACTATTGCAACTTTCCGAACCCGGAGAATCCGCTGCGCCGCACGAACATCGGCTGGCGGTCGGCATTGATCTGGGCACCACCAATTCGCTGGTCGCCACCGTCAAAAGTGGCATGTCGGTCGTGATCAACGATGAGTTGGGTCGCCCCTTGCTGCCCTCCGTGGTGCGCTATGGTGCCACTGGCCCGGTCGAGGTCGGCTTCAGTGCCCAGTCACACCATTCGGCCGATCCGAAGAACACCATCGTTTCCGTGAAGCGCTTCATGGGGCGCGGCCACAAGGATATTGCCCATATCGAGTCGATGCCCTATGACTTCATCGAAGCCGAGGGCATGATCAAGCTGAAAACGGCGCAGGGCGTGAAGAGTCCGGTCGAGGTCTCGGCGGATATTCTGAGAGCATTACGCGAACGCGCCGAAGCCTCGTTGGGCGGCCCACTCACCGGCGCGGTGATTACCGTACCGGCCTACTTCGACGATGCGCAGCGCCAGGCCACCAAGGACGCCGCGCGCCTCGCCGGCTTGAGCGTGCTGCGTTTGCTGAACGAACCCACGGCGGCGGCGATTGCCTATGGGCTCGACAATGCCGCCGAGGGTATTTACGCGGTTTACGATCTGGGGGGCGGTACCTTCGACATCTCGATTCTTAAACTGTCGAAAGGCGTGTTCCAGGTGCTGTCCACCGGTGGTGATTCGGCGCTGGGTGGTGATGATTTCGATCATCGGGTGTTCTGCTGGGTCATCGAGCAGGCCAAACTTTCCCCGGTGTCGTTGGGTGATGCGCGACTCTTGCAGATGCGCGCGCGCGAGGCCAAGGAATATCTCACCTTGCATGGCGAGGCACCGATCACCGCCAAGTTGTCGACGGGCGAGTTCGTCGATCTCAAGATTACCTCGGAAATCTTCGCTGAAATTACCCGTACGCTGGTGCAGAAGACGCTCGGCCCGACGAAGAAGGCGTTGCGCGATGCTGGCCTCGTCCCCGAGGATGTCAAGGGCGTGGTAATGGTCGGGGGTTCAACGCGCATGCCGCAGATTCAGCAGGCGGTCGAGGCCTACTTCGGCCAGGAGCCGCTGAACAATCTCGACCCCGACCGGGTGGTTGCACTGGGTGCCGCCACGCAGGCTAATTTGCTCGCCGGCAATCGTGCGGCCGGCGACGACTGGTTGCTGCTCGACGTGATTCCGCTCAGTCTGGGTATCGAAACCATGGGTGGGCTGGTAGAAAAGATCATCCCACGCAACTCGACGATTCCTGTTGCCCGGGCGCAGGAATTCACCACCTTCAAGGATGGTCAGACCGCGATGGCGCTGCATGTTGTGCAGGGTGAGCGCGAACTGGTTTCGGATTGCCGTTCGCTGGCGCGCTTCGAATTGCGTGGCATGCCGCCGATGGTGGCGGGTGCGGCGCGTATTCGCGTCACCTTTCAGGTCGATGCCGATGGACTGCTCGCCGTTTCGGCGCGCGAACAGACGAGCGGCCATGAGGCACGCGTCGAAGTCAAACCATCGTACGGATTGAGCGACGATGAAATCACCTCGATGCTCAAGGATGGCTACACGCATGCCTCGGAGGATGCCTTCCGGCGCGCCTTGCGTGAGGCGCAAGTCGAAGCGCAACGGTTGGTCGAGGCGGTACAGTCGGCCATCAAGGAAGATGCCCAACTGCTATCGATACTCGAGCGTGCACACGTCGATAGTTGCCTGGCCAAGTTGCAATCGGTGCTGATTGGCGATGACCGGCGTGCCATCGATGCGGCAATGGATGCGCTGTCGAAGGGCACCGCCGAATTCGCCGCGCGACGGATGAACCAGAGCGTCCAGCGTGCGCTGGCCGGCAAGAAAATTGACGAGGTAAGTCTGTGACACAAATTATCATTCTTCCCCATGTCGAACTATGCCCGCAAGGTGCCGTGATCGAGGCGGCACCCGGCATATCAATCTGTGATGCATTGCTCGACAACGATATCGATATCGAGCACGCTTGCGAGAAATCCTGTGCTTGTACGACCTGCCACGTGGTGATTCGCGAAGGCTTCGAGACACTTGAGCCCGCCGAGGAAATCGAGGAAGATTTGCTCGACAAGGCGTGGGGTCTGGAGCCGACTTCCCGTCTTTCTTGTCAGGCTCTGGTGACCGATATTCCTCTGGTGGTGGAAATTCCAAAATACACAATCAACATGGCCAAGGAAGGGCACTCGAAGAAATGAAATGGACCGATAGCCTCGATATCGCCATTGAACTGGCAGAGCGCCATCCCGAGGTCGATCCGACGGCGTTAAATTTCGTCGATCTGATGCGCTGGGTCATGGCGCTGCCGGACTTCGATGAAAACGAAAGCCATTGTGGTGAAAAGAAACTCGAAGCGATCCAGCAAGCCTGGATCGATGAGCTTGCCTGAAGCTTTAATTGACACCCACTGCCATCTCGACGCGGCGGAGTTCGACGCCGATCGCGATGCGTTGTTTGCTGCCGCAAAAGTCGGCGCTGGCAGGACGGCGATCGGCGTGGCCGTGATTATTGTACCGGCGGTCGAGCGGGCGAATTTCGGTGCGGTCGCTAGCATCTGCCGCGACTATGTGGGTTGCGCACCGGCCTATGGCATTCATCCGCTTTTTGTTGGCCGGGCCAAGGATGAAGATTTGGTGATTCTCGACGCAACCTTGCGCAATAACGTGTGCGTTGCCGTTGGTGAGATTGGCCTCGACGATTTTGTGGCGGAGCGTGACGAGGCTCTGCAGGAGCGCTATTTCATTGCCCAACTCGAAATTGCGCGTCAGCAAAATCTGCCTGTCCTGCTGCATGTACGCCGTGCTATCGACAAAGTTCTCAAGCTTCTACGCCAACATCCCGTACCGGGCGGCATTGCCCATGCCTTCAACGGCAGTCGACAGCAGGCGGATGAATTCATCAAGCTTGGCTTCAAGCTCGGTTTTGGTGGTGCGATGACTTTCGCTGGTTCGAAGCGTATTCGCGAATTGGCTGCAACGCTGCCGCTCGATAGTATCGTCCTTGAAACCGATGCGCCGGACATCCCGCCACAATGGAAAGTCGGCGCGCGCAACACGCCGGCCGATCTGTTGCCAATCGCCGAAACGCTGGCACAATTGCGCAGTTTGTCGCTTGTTGAAGTTGCGGTAGCGACCAGTGCCAATGCCCACGCGGTTTTGCCGCGCCTAAAAGATTTTCAAACCAGTGGAGAAGAATGATGACGACCGTAACCCTGAAAGGTAATCCCTTCCGTGTCGATGGCAACCTGCCTGCCGTCGGTAGCGCCGCGCCCGCCCTTGATTTGACCAATGGCGAACTCGCCGATGTGACGCTGGCGAATTACGCCGGCAAGCGCAAGATCCTGAACATCGTACCGAGCCTTGATACGCCGACCTGCGCTACTTCGACGCGCAAGTTCAACGAATCCGCCGCATCCCTGAACAACGCGGTGGTGCTGGTGGTTTCCGCAGATCTGCCGTTTGCGGCCGGTCGTTTCTGCTCGGTCGAGGGGCTGAAGAATGTCGCCCACTTGTCCACTTTCCGTCACCCTGAATTCATGAAGGCCTGGGGTGTGGCCATGGCCGAGGGACCGCTGGCGGGGCTGACCGCACGCGCTGTTGTCGTGCTGGACGAAAACAACAAGGTTCTGCACAGCCAACTGGTCGGCGAAATTGCCGACGAGCCTAATTATGAAGCGGCGCTGCAGGCACTGTAGTTATATTCCGCAAAAGCAAAGCCCGGCGCGTGCGCCGGGCTTTTTCTCACCTCTAGTCCAGTACGTGCGAGACGAGCCCGTCGGCGAGCTTGGGCTCGAACCAGGTCGATTTGGGCGGCATGACCTGATTGCAGTCGGCAACCGCCATCAGTTGATCCATACGCGTTGGGAATAGCGAGAAGGCGACCGCCATCTCGCCCGAGTCAACACGCTTTTCCAGCTCGCTCAAACCACGGATGCCGCCAACGAAATCAATGCGCTTGTCGCGGCGCAAATCAGCGATGCCGAGAAGCGGGCCGAGCACGTGCTCGGATAGTAGCGAGACGTCGAGTCCCGCAACCGGATCCTTCGAGAACAGTTTGGGGTCGATGTTCAGGCGATACCAGCGCTTGGGCAGGTAGAGACCGACTTCGCCGGGACAGGCAGGTTTGACTGCGTCGCAGGCGGGCGAGACGAGAAACTTCTCTTCCAGATGTTTCAGGAAATCGTCTGGCGACAGCCCGTTAAGATCTTTCAGCACGCGGTTGTAGTCAAGAATCTTCATTTGGTGGTGAGGAAAAATTACCGCCAGAAAATGGTCGCTCGACTGCTGGCAATTCTCCTGGCGCCGGGCGGCGGCAACCCGCGAGGCCGCTGCCGAACGGTGGTGGCCATCGGCGATGTAGAGTGCCTCCATGCCATCAAAGCAACGGGTGATGGCATCGATGCTGGCCGGGTCGTCAAGCAACCAGATCTGGTGCCGGATGCCATCGTCAGCGGTCACGTCGGCGGCTGGTTTGCCTTGGGCGATGGCATCGATCAGCGCGTCCGCCGAGATCGG
>CAIYZZ010000388.1 GCA_903930805.1 uncultured Rhodocyclaceae bacterium
TGAAATGATCGAGGGAAGCCTGACCAAGGCCCTGCTTGACGCCGTCCCCGCAGTTCTTCCGGGTCTGGTGGAAGCTGCTGGTTCGCAATCAGAGGCAACTGTTGAGGCTGAAAGCCAGCTGAAGAAGATTGGCCTCTTCTTGGCGGCCCCCTTCATCGGCTTGGCCTATGCCGTGGCGCTCCCGTTTGTCGGCCTCGGTGCGCTGGCGTACATGGGGCTCAGCGCGTTCGCGAAATCATCGGCACCAGGAATGCTCCTTACCTTCACGAAGAATGTGGCCCTGTTCATTGCGGCGCCCTTCCTTGGACTGGCCTACGCGCTGCTGCTTCCTGTGGTCGGCACAGCAGCCCTAGCGTGGATGGGAATCAAGGCGTTGCGGCGCAACACCGCAGTGATGAAGGTAGCGTCGTTTGTCGCAGCACCCTTCATCGGTCTGGCCTTCATACTTACCCTGCCGTTCGCCGGTACCGCCCTGCTCGTCTGGATCGGAGTGCGGGCAGCGATCGGCAAGACTCAGACCGTTTGATGCAAGTCGCTACATCACACGAAGCCAGCGACCTCAATCGCTGAAAGTGATAGGCGCCATCAGGAGATTCTTGGTGGCGCTTTTCGTTTGCGGGCCGATCGGCGCGATAAACTACCGTTTTTTCTGGGCCACTGCTTCGCCAATTCTGGTGGCGTGTGTCATGTAGGGGAAATACCATGAAGAAGCTCTCGATCATGTGCGACCTGATGTTGCGTTTGTGTCGGAAGAGTCTGGTCGTCACAGGCGTGATCCTGCTCCAATTTTTCATGCAGGGGGTAGCCCACGCCGAGGATGACGACCTGTCATCAGAGACCAAGGCGTGCCTGAAGTGCCACGACAAGAAAGGTGAGGAGAAGACGCTCGATAACCACGAGAAGCTTTCCTTGTATGTCTCCACTAAGGCGTTCAAGGAATCGATGCACGGCCAGACCGATTGCGAGGACTGTCACTCGGATATCGACGCAATAACCCACGGCAAGGCAAAGACGTCAATCGAAAGTAAGCGGGCGTATACCCTCTCCATGGGTGAGTCTTGCCGGGAGTGCCACAAGAAGAATTTTGCCAAATACGAAGACAGTATCCATGCGGCACGGGTGAAGGAAGGCAGCAAGGACGGCAGGAAGGACGCTCCGCTGTGCGCGGACTGCCACGATCCACATACCCAGCCCTCCGTCAAGATTCATCAACCAATTTCGGCGACCCCTTGCGCGAAGTGTCACGAGGACATATTCAAGGCCTATTCCAAGGATGTGCATGGCCTCGAGCGAATTGCCAAGGGGAAAGGCGCGCCCATTTGCGGTGATTGCCACAAGACCCACGATATTAAAGCGGCTTCGTTCGGCGACGGCATCAAGGACGCCTGCCTTGGCTGTCACAAGAATGCGGTAGTCCAGCACAAGGACTGGTTGCCGAACGCGGAAAGGCATTTTGCCGCAATCTCGTGCCCGGTCTGTCATGCGCCGGACGCAAAACGCCAGGTTAACCTCCGGCTCTATGACAACGTTGGAAATCATCAGATTTCCGAAAAGATCGGGGTGCCACAGTTCGAGATGCGGGCCCAGTTAGCTGACCCGACCAACATGGGTCTGGACGACAGAGCGTTGTGGAGCCTGCTCAAGGAATTCAATCAGCATGATGGCAGTGACGGGAAAACCATTCTGCGCGGTCGCCTGGAAGTGCATTCCGGTGTCGAAGCGCACCAGTTGGCGGAGAAATCCAAGGCGCTCAAGGATTGCAATATCTGTCACCAGTATGGCGCCGAGCCCTTTCAAAGCGTAACGCTGACGATAGCCGGCCCGGATGGAAGGCCTTTGCGCCACGCCATCAAGAAGGATGTATTGAATTCGATGTTAACCATGAACTCAGTTCGGGGGTTTTACTCCACCGGCGGTACCCGGATCAAACTGCTGGACACCTTGCTGCTTCTGGTTGTCGTGGGCAGTATCGGCGGGACTTTCCTGCATATGACAATTAAATTGGTGCTCCGAAAAGTTCGGGAGAGGCGCGCAGCTGGGGCGATCGTTGCCGGCGAACATGCCTTACCCGGCGACCATCGTAGCGGCGACGCCTCGAAATAACAGGAGACAGCTATGCACAAGCTATATGTTCATCCGCTCCCGATCAGATTCTGGCACTGGATCAATGCTCTCGGCTTTGTGTTGTTGATCGCCACTGGTTTGCAGATCCGATATGTCGGACTGATTCAGCTGATTTCGTTCAAGAATGCCATCGTCATTCACAACGGGATCGGCTTTGTGCTGGTTGCGAACTTTTTCGTGTGGCTCAGCTACTATTTGCTCTCCGACAAGATCAAGGTCTATCATCCCGAGTTAAATCCGGAAATCCAGTTCCGGGAAAGCTTCCGGCAACTGCGATATTATGGCTACGGCATTTTCAGGGGCGAGCCCAATCCGCATCATGTGAGTGTCTATCGCAAGTTCAATCCGGTGCAGAGCATTTCCTACCAGATCATCATGATGATACTGGTGCCCTTGCAGTTTTACACGGGCGTGCTGCTTTGGGATGTCCAGAACCTTGCGTCCCTTGTGGAAATGTTTGGCGGGGTTCGCATTGTGGATACGGTGCACGTGCTGATTTTCATTTTTTCCACTGGGTTTATCATCGTGCATCCGTATCTGGCCAGCCTCGGGCACACCCCTCTGGCTCATTACAAGGCCATGATCACAGGATTCGAGGAAGTCGAGGACGAAACTCCGCAGGGCTGACTGTGGCGAACGTAGCCGTCAAGTGGGTTCCGTCTCGTCGGAATCAAGTTCGGTATCGCGTACCCGGATGTTGTATTTTTTCATCAGCGCCTGAAAATTTGAGCGCTGCATCCCGGTCTCCTGGGCGCTGCGGGTGACGTTGGAATCGTTGCGCCTGAGCGTTTCCAGAACAAACATCTTTTCGACATCTTCGACTGATTTTTCTCTGGCGATTTTCTTGACACGCTTGAGGTCATCGCTGGTCCTTGGCACGTCGAGATCCGGCGCTGGCGCCGGGCTGACAATGCTGGCCAGGTCGGATTGGCGAATAATGTTGTCGGTAGCCAGAATCGCTGCCCGATGTACGGTGTTTTCGAGTTCCCGCACATTTCCCGGCCAGTCGTGGTTCATCAGCACGCTCATGGCGCCGGCCGAAATTCCCGACACGGGCTTTGCGAGTTCATTGCAGAAAACCTTGAGAAAATGGAAGGCCAGTGCCGGAATATCCTCGCGGCGGTCCCGCAGCGCAGGCGAGTGTATCGGGAACACATTGATCCGGTAGTAGAGATCCTCGCGAAACGATCCATCAGCGACTAGCGCCTTGAGGTCCTTGTTGGTCGCCGTGAGGAGCCGGACATTGGTTTGCTGGGTACTGGTGCTGCCCACTGCCCTGAATTCGCGTTCCTGGATGACGCGCAGCAACTTTGCCTGGGTTGCCAAGGGAATGTTGCCGAATTCGTCGAGGAACAGGGTGCCGTTGTTGGCGACCTCGAACATACCCCGTTTGTTGGCCACGGCGCCCGTAAAGGAACCTTTGACGTGACCGAACAGCTCGCTTTCGAGAAGATGTTCGCTCAGGGTTGCGCAGTCGACCGTGACAAACGAATTGTCCTTGCGCAGGCTGTTGTAGTGGATGGCCCGGGCAATCATTTCCTTGCCGGTGCCGCTCTCCCCGGTAATCAAGACCGTACTGTTGGTGGGGGCACACTTCGCGATCAAGCGATACACCCCCTGCATTGCCGGGCTTGAGCCGATGATGTTCTCGAAGCGGTATTTCGAATCCACCTCGCTTTTCAGGCTGCGATTTTCTTCGAGGAGACGCCTGCGCTCCAGCGCACGCTCGACCACGTGCTTCAGTTCATCGGGATCGAAAGGCTTGGGCAGGTAATCGAATGCACCAAGCTTCATTGCCTGCACGGCCGTCTTGATCTGCGAGAGGCCGGTTACCATGATGACATCGACGCCCGGATGTTGCTCCTTGACCTGTTGCAGGACTTCAAGACCATCCATTCCCGGCATCATGATGTCGAGCACGACAATGTCGTAGTCGGATTCGTCGACCTTTCTCAGGGCCTCCTGGCCGCTCTGTGCGGAATCGACCAGATACTCGTCACCGTCCAGGATGCGCCGGCAGCTCCGAATCACGATCTCTTCGTCGTCAACAATCAATATCCTGGCACTCATTGGGAACTCTTGCCTTCACTGGTTTCGCCATCGCCAAACGGGGAGTTTATCGGCAGCAGAATGTGAAATGTACTGCCTGCCCCGACGACGCTTTCTACGTTGATCCTGCCGCCATGTGCCTTGACGATGCCATAACTGACGGACAAGCCGAGCCCGGTCCCCTTGCCGACTTCCTTCGACGTGTAGAAGGGGTCAAAAATTCGCTGTAGCTTGTCTTCCGGAATACCGCAACCAGTATCGCGGACAAGAACTTCCACCATGGGAGCGGGCTCGACGCCGGGCTTGGCGGAATCGTTGGCATGGTCATGGATACGACTTTCCACCGTGATGCTGCCCTGAGCCGCAATGGCCTGCTGGGCGTTGACGAGGACGTTCAAGATCACCTGCTTGATCAGGTCGGCGTCGCCCCAAACCTGCGGCAGATTCTGATCGAGTGCGGTGGTGATGGTGATCTGGCGCAAGGACGCTGGACGATCAGTGAACCGCACCGTTTCTTCAATGACCTGATTGAGGTCATACCAGCCTTTTTCCGGAACCTTCTCGCGGGCGAAGTCCAGCAGGCGCTTGATGATGCTGGCGCAACGCCGTGTCTCGCGGATAACCAGGTCCATGTCCTCGGCATCAACGCTGCCATCGGGCATTTTTCGCCGCAACAGCGTAGTGAAGGTTAGTACGCCGGTTAGTGGGTTATTCAGTTCATGGGCGATGCCGGCAGCCATTACGCCGACCGACGCCAGCTTTTCTCCCTGCGCAACCTCGGCCTCGGCAACACGAAGTTCCTGGGTTCTTTCCGCAACTTTCAATTCCAGGGTCTGTACCAGATCCTGCAACTCCTGCCTGGATTGATTTAGTGCCGCAGTCATATGATTGAAGGAACCGGCGACATGGCCGAATTCATCATCGCTGCGCACTGGGATATCCTGAGCGAGGATTCCGGCAGCGACCTTTTCAGCACCTGACTCGAGGTCTTTCAGGGGCACGTAGATCAGGCGCTGCAATAGCGTGCCGATACCAATGGAAAAAATGAAAATGGCGGCAATCGAAATGCCGATCACGTGAATGGCGTGACTCTTCGCCGCTGCATCGATTTCATCCAGAGAATAAGCCACATCCACTATGCCCAGCACCGTCTGACTTGCCTTGTGCTCATGGCACGACGCGCCGGAGCATGAGCGTTCGTTGCGTATGGCATGCATGGTGTTGAGGACGCGGTGTCCGTCGGGCCGCTCGGATATCTTCCAGCGCTTATCGTCGGGAACCTCTTTCAGGGGTTCGCTGGTCTCATGGCACTGAACGCAGGGTTCCTCGCTTTGTTCGACAGAATAACCGACGTCAGCCATGCGATTTGAATGGATGATCGTGCCATCGGCGCTGATCACGCGGAGCCGCTCGATGCCTTTTTCCTTGCTGATGTCGGTGATGATCTTGTCGGCGATGTCGCGCTTGTTGACCAGCATGGTATAGCGGGTACTGGCGACCACCACGTCCGCAAGCTGAATGGCATGTTGGGCAGCAATGCTCTGCATGTCTTCCTGCCGGTGCTTCAGGATAAGCGTCGTAAACAGGGCCATCGCCAGCGAAAGGGCGACGAACAAGAACAGACTGACTCTAAGCTTGAGCTTTACGGGAGGCATTTTCAGACCGATCGGCAAGTACCGGGTTGGCTGGCGCACCTGGTTCGCGCCAGAGTCCCGACAGCTTGCCACACTTAACTCACCTATCTGCTCTCGGTCGAGAATCTTTAATAGAAAAATACGACGCACCACGGGCCGGTTCCCCCGTGGGCGCCGGCAGCGGCTACCGGATTAGCGCGACAGAATCCACTGGGCCAGGTTGCTCAGTTCGGCCGGATCCTTGGTGTCGATGTTCTTGTGATCTTCTTCACTGCCGTCTTCAAGCTTGACCTTGGGGCTGGTGGTCATCTGCTTGATGGCGTCCTTCTCGCCAAGTTTCTTTTCCTTGTACTTGGCGGCGATCTTCTTGTAGGAGGGGCCTTTCTTGTTCTTGTCCACCGCATGGCACTTGAAACAGTCGTTCTTCTTGGCCAGAGCCTGGGCGGCGGCCTCGTCAACCGCAGCATGCGCCGGGGTTAGGCCCGCCAGCGCCAGAAACAGGGATCCAGTGAGCAATAGAGTAGTCTTGGCTTTCATCGTTAAACTCCAAAATAGGTTGTAGGGATTCCACTTTACAACTTGCTTCCATGCTTCTGAAATAGTAACTCAATTGAGGTGCAGCGAACTTGCCTCGATGCGCACGAAGCGCTCGGTGAAACCTGCAAGTTCTTTATAGAACGCGGTCTCGGCACCCGCGTTGACTGCGGCAGCGAACGGACCGACCCAGGTGCCCAGATGTTCAACAGCGAAGCGGCGATGCAGCACGTTGGCGGACGACTGTTCCTCGGCGTTGCCGCCGAGTTGCGCTTGGTTCTGGGCGAAGATCAGCAGGTACAGAAACTCCAGTTCCACCGCGATATGGTCCGGCAATTCGTGAAGATCCTCGCTGACGTCGAAGCCGCCCCGTTCGTAGAGATCAAGCACTGCCATCGTCGCCTCGTGCCTCATCGACTGGTCGTCGGTCAGCCAGAACGAGGCATAGGGCATGGCCCTGGGTTGCGCAGGCCCGATGAACAGTGCGGTGTGGTCAACCAGCAGCGTCTCCATGTCTTGCGCCATGAACGCCGCGCCCAGCTTGCGGGCACGCGCGGCGAGATCCGGATCGATGGCGCTCGCCGCAGCCAGCATGGAATCAAACAGGTGCTCTTCGCTGAAATCCGTGTTGGGTTCGTAATAGCAAGCGGAAAGGAAGCGGCATAGATCCGCGCGCGCGCCGGCTTTTCCGTTGACATGGTCGGTCATTGCAACTCCTGAAACGAACGCTCACGGGGCGGCCGGATTGACCGCGCCTGACGCCGGATAGAAAAGGGGCCGGTCGAAACCGGCCCCCGATTCTATGTCACGCACGTGGGCTGTACTTTCCAACGTAGTACACGTTCGGCTTGGTGCCTTTGTCCTCCTGCAGGCGGAAGGATTTTTCCGTTTTCAGGATCTGTGAGATCTTGCTGTTCGGATCGTCCTTGTCACCGAAGATGCGGGCCTGGGATGGACATACCTCGACACACGCTGGTTGCAGGCCGTTCGTCACGCGGTGGTAGCAGAAGGTGCATTTCTCGATCACGTCATCCGAGCGGATCGACTTCAGTTCGCCGCCCTGCCAGGCGTTCATCGCCGGGATACGCGTGCCGGCCTTGGCAGACACCTCGGCACCCGATGACGTGCAACCCGGTATCACCGAGGTCTTGTCTGCCCAGAATGGCTGCGGTTCATCTTCCGCAGCGTTGAGGCTGATCACGCTGTAGGTCTCGCCAGTGAGGCTCTTTGCGTCGAGTTTCTCGTGGCTGTAAGGGCAACCTCTTTTTGTCTGACAATCACCGCAACCGACGCACAGTTCCGGATTGTGCATGGTGATACCTTCCGGCGTTTTGAACAGCGCCTTGTAGGGTTTGCCCTTGCCCGCCTTCTCAGGATTGCCCGGGCAAATCGTGATGCAGGGAGGTTCGTCGCAGTGGTTGCACAGCACCGGCAACACAAAATGCTTGGTGTTGGGAAACGTACCCTCGCTGTGCATGAGGAAGTCGGCCCAGTTGTGACTTTGGCCGGTGGCGCTGCGATTGCGCGTGTTGTTTTCTGTTTTGCAGGCAAAGGCGCAAGCTCCACAGCCCACGCAGCGTCCCAGATCGATAACCATTCCAAATTTCATCATATTCTCCTTATGGACGGCGCTCAGGCCTTGGTGATCCGCACACCGGTGAAGCCACCGTTGCGAGCCGTGGCGCCACTCAACCTGTCATAGTCATCAACCAGGATCTCGTTGTTGTTGCCACCCAGCGGGACTGCCTTGGCATAGTCCTTGGAAGCGACTCGCCCGTAGGCCCAGTGACCCTGGCCGTAGCACTTGGCTACGGTGCCGGGACGCACCCCCTCCCACAACTTGAGATCGACCGTGATGGAACCCGCCGGCGACGTGATGGTTACCTTGTCGCCGGTCTTCAGGCCCAGCTTGGCACCATCGGCCGGATTCATCTTGACCACGTCGCCCCAGGACACATCGCCTGGATCGACCTTCTTGAATTCCTGGTACCAAGGCAAATTCTGCGAGCGTCCTTCACGATTCAGGCGCGACTTGTAGTCGATGAAGGTGAAGGGGAATTCTTCCAGGCTGCCATGACGCTTGGGCACCTCGTAGTGCGGTACGAATGCGAGGTCGCCGCTTGCGGTATAGCCACTGACAGCAAGAATGTCGTCGGTAGTGGTCTCGTGCTTCTTGGCATGCTCGGTCAACTTCTTCTTCAGCGTCTCGCTGTAGAACTCGAACTTCTTGGTCTCGGTCTTGAACTTGCCACCCCAGTTTTTCTTGATGGTGTAGCGCGGGCCGTGGAACATGCCCTTGGCCTTGAATTCAGCCCAGCTCGTGATCGGGGCGTCGCCCTTGAGTGGTTCCTTGGCCATCCAGATTGGCGCGCTCGTGACCTTGGTGGCAAGCTCACTGAATTCCAACTCGTTGGTCGCCGACTTGCCAGTCTCGGGATCCTTGATCGTGTCGTAGTAGTCGGCCAGGTTGGGGAAGCCCTTGGCCTTAAGTTTCTGGGCCAGCAACCACATTACTTCGGTTTCTTCCTGCTTGACATCGAAGACCCGCTTGATCGGGTTCTGCTGGATCGAGGCGTAGGCATAGCCGTTGGACATGTTGGTGACGATGGACCAACCCTCGGAGGAGTTGTGAGTGGACGGCAGCACGATGTCGGCAAACTGCGTCATTTCCGACGGGTTGGTGACCATGTGGGCGAAGAAAGGCACCTTGGCCATCACCTGATTCCAGCGGTCGGCGCCGGTGGCGGAGTGGTTGAAGTTGCTCCACGAGGAGATCACTATTTTGATTGCATCCGGGTTTTTCAGCAGGAAGTTAGGCACGTAGTTGATTGGTGCAACTTGCAAGCCGGGCATGTCCTTTTTGCCACGGACATTGGTTACATGATTTTTGTAGCCTTTCTTGGCTAGTTCATCGGCAAACTGGGTGGGATCGGGAAACTTGCCCAGTGGCGGATTGCTGCCACCTTCCCAGACGCCGCCTTCGACATCGATGGAACCGAGGATGCCGTTCAGCGCATGCACCGCCATTGCGGCGTAGGTGCCACGTGGCCACATCGCGACGCCGGGGCCCATCCAGACGCAGGTCTTGGGCGCATGCTTGCCCATGGCGCGGGCGACACGTACGATCTGGTCGGCGGGGATGCCGGATTCCTTCGCGCCGAAAGCCGGGGTGCGATCCTTGAGCTCGAGGTTCCACCACTTGATCAAGCCGGAAGTTTCCTTCTCAGCGAAGGTATCTTCGGCAACCGTCGCGCCGGCGACGAAAAGATTCTTGCCGTCCTTGAAGTCGCCGACGAATTCGCGGTTCCACAGGCCTTCGACCAGCAGTACGTGGGCGATGGCGCCGGCCAGCGCGCCGTCGGTGCCGGGCAGGGGCG
Organism: uncultured Rhodocyclaceae bacterium; assembly: GCA_903930805.1. Taxonomy (GTDB): domain Bacteria; phylum Pseudomonadota; class Gammaproteobacteria; order Burkholderiales; family Rhodocyclaceae; genus Sulfuricystis. The sequence continues at coordinate 9,719 of CAIYZZ010000388.1, forward strand.
GCAACCATTCGTGCGATTTGGCGGCGGCGTTCGAGAGCCGCGGATCAACCGTGATGACGGTGCCACGGGCAACGATCTCGTGGAAGCGATGGATGGTGTTCGGGACCTGGCGATTGGAAGCCAGCGGGTCGCAGCCCCAGATGACCAGACAGTTGGTCTTTTCGAGATCGTAGTCGCGATAGCCGAAAAAGCCCTGCGTCAGGCCCGGGCCCATTTTCTCTGCTTCGGCGCAGAGGGCGCTGTGCGAGAAGTAGTTGCCGGTGCCGAAGATCTTGGGCAGGGTGCCGTAGAGCAACTCGGTAGATGTCGGAGAATAGCGACCGCGCATGTAGAGCAGCTTTTCTGGCTCGCCGGCTGTGCGCAGTTCGATCATCTTGTCGGCGACGATGGTGATCGCCTCGTCCCAGGAGATCGGCACGAACTTCGGATCGATGCCACGGCCCTTGGCCGCATTGGTGCGTTTCATCGGCACCTTGACGCGGTCCGGGTCGTAGGTCTGCTGAGGGATCAGGTGGCCGCGTGGGCAGACATAACCGTGGTTGCTCTTCGAAATCTCGTTGCCACGCACGCGGGTCATGCGACCGCCCTGCACGAACAACTGGATCGCGCACCATTGCGTACAGCCTTGACAGGTACTGGCTACCCATTCGCCCTTCGCCGGCGTACTGGGTCTGGCCTTGCGCGGAACCAGTGCATTCTTCACTGGAACGGCCTTGGCCGCCAGCGCGCCACCGGCGAGTGACCAAGCGGCGGACGCGGCCGATGCCTTGATAAATTCACGTCTTGTTAACCTCATGATTGCCTCCCCTGTGGAAATACCATCAAAACAGAAACACGACCCATCGTTACCGTGCGGTAACTTGAAACTGCATCCAGCAAAACTTCACCATGTTTGCGACACCACTCAACGCCTGCCGACAAAAGTCGGCGCTGGCGGGACGGCACCATAAGCGACATGGCCGGCACCATGTTTTTGGTACAAGGATTTTCAATGCGGAAGAGCGATCGAAGATTCACGATAGACACCGGAACATCATGCTTGGCCTGTCTTTACGCGAGAACCATGCCATAGGAACAAAGCAACATATATTCAGGGTATTGGGATCGGCTGCCGGAGCTGCCGGGTGATCAAACAGGGGAAACAGGCTAAGATGGTTACCACACCGTAACCAAAGGACGCTCCATGATCAAGAGCATTCCAGACTCGTTACCAAACCGTAACCGGCGTCGCTGGCTGATTGATAGCGGGTGTCTCGCTGCGGCCGGTCTCATCGGCCTGACGCGCAAGGCGAAGGCGGCTGGCGGCA
>CAIYZZ010000389.1 GCA_903930805.1 uncultured Rhodocyclaceae bacterium
AGGATCAACTGGTCCCAGCTGCCGTTGAAGTTGCCGCGCCGATAGAGCAGGCCTTCGGAGACGGCGAGCTTCTCTTCGAGCTTATCCTTGTAGGGAGCGCGAATCTTGTCGATCAGCGCAGACATTTCAGTATCGGCCGCCAGCAGGTTGGCGAACACCGGCAACAGCTTGTAACGGAAGTCAGAAATCTTGCCACCCTTCACATCGAAATCGAGCACACCGAGGAACTTGCCGTTCGAGCCAGCATTGGTGACCAGCGTGTCACCGCTGGCGTTCTTGACCTTGATCGGTTGTGGTACGCCGTCGTGGGTATGGCCGCCAAGAATGGCGTCGATGCCGGTGACACGCGAAGCCATCTTGAGGTCGACGTCCATGCCGTTGTGCGAGAGTACAACGACAACCTGAGCGCCGGCGCCGCGTGCTTCGTTCACGACCTTCTGCATCTCCTCATCCTGAATGCCGAAGGTCCAGTCCGGCACCATGTAGCGCGGGTTGGCGATCGGCGTGTAGGGAAAGGCCTGGCCGACAACGGCGACTTTCACGCCGTTCATTTCGCGCAGGGCATAAGGCTTGAACACCGGATCGCCGAAGTCGGTGGTCTTGACGTTCTGAGCGAGAAACTCGATCTTGCCGGCGAAATCTTTCTCGATGATTTCCTTGACGCGCGCATGGCCGAGGGTGAACTCCCAGTGCGGCGACATCATGTCGACGCCGAGCATCTTGCAGGCATCGACCATGTCCTGACCCTTGGTCCACAGCGCGGTGGCCGAACCTTGCCAGGTGTCGCCGCCGTCGAGCAGCAGGGCATTGGGGCGCCCGGCACGCAGTTGTTTCACCAACGTGGTCAGATGCGCGAAACCGCCGACCTTGCCGTAGGTCTTGCTCGCCTGTGCGAAGTCGAGGTAGGTGAAGGCGTGCGCCTCGCCCGTACCAGGCTTGATGCCATAAGCCTTAAGCAACCGTTCGCCGACAAGGTGCGGTACCTTGCCCAGCGCGCTGCCGATACCGATATTGACGTTAGGCTCGCGGAACCAGATCGGCAGTAACTGGGCGTGGCAGTCGGTGAAGTGCAGCAGATGCACGTTGCCGAATCTGGGCAGGTCGTAAAGCTTCTCGCCGCCCTGGGCGGCGAGGGCGGTGCGGGAATCGAGGGCAAACCCGGCGGCGGAAGCGGCAGCGAGGATTTGCATAAATTCGCGGCGGTTCATGGACATGAGACGGACTCCTTGATGATGAAAAAAAGCCTGGCAAAGCCAGGCTTTTAGTGATGATTGTTGATTACTTGTTGACCGGCGACTCGGGGTCGAGCAACAGCGCGACCAAATCCTTGATCTGCTTTTCACCCAGCGCACCTATATGGCCAAAGCGCGGCATTTCCGAGCAGACGTTGAATACTTTGGAGTTGAAGATTTTGGTATAGGCGTATTTTTGCATCTCTGGGCTGTTGCCCCGCAGCTTGCCGAACTGGTAGAGACTGGGGCCGATCGTGCCAAAGGAAGTTTCCTTTGGGCTGATCTGGTGGCAGTTGTAGCAATTTCCGCCCACCGGCAGGCCAGGATCGTCCGACCAAGTGAAACCACGGCCGCTTTGGGCGAGCACTTCACCGGACTTCCAGTCGCCCATCAGATTGCCATCAGCCGGAAATTTGACCCCGGCCTGTTGGTCGGCTTCAAGCCGTCTGGAAATGTAATCAGGTGGATTGTTGCCGCTGCGGTTACAGGCAGCTTGCAGACCGTCTTCGGCGAGACGGTCGATGGAAGCTTGTCCGCGCGGTTGAAAATCTTTCTTGATAACTGCAATTGCCTTGGCGCGATAATCCGCCTCGGCAGCAGCTGGCAACGCATTCATCAGCAAAGGGGTGGCTATGGCAGCCAATAGTAATTTTTTAGTCATGTCTGTCTCCCCTATTAGCGCTTGATGCCCGGGCCTTTGTACTCCAGGCCGTTGGCGGTGCCGATCATGTAGGTCAGCAAGTACGTCACTGCATCGGAGGCGTATTTGGGCTGGGGGAAGCGTTGCTGGCGGAAGCAGTCGCTCATGCGCCACTGGTGGGTCAGCATTACGCCGCCGGTCATGCGATAGCCGGGCCAGCCTTGCACGCCCTGAATGGCGCCCTGCGGGGTGCTGATATTCGGCAGATTCTGCATGCGGATGCGCTTGCCATCCGAGCCGTGGCAGGTGTTGCAAGAGAAATCGTAGGGACCAGCACGGTAGGCAGCCATGGCCTTGCCGATCTCATAAGCCTCGCGCACCTTCGGGTCCTTGAGAGGAACGTCCAGCTTCATGTTGCGCGAATGGCCGGCGACATAGGTCACCAGATTGGTGATGTCGGGTGTGAAGTTCGAATCGGCGAAGGGCTTCTTGGCGATGTCGTCGAACTTGAAGCCCTGCTTTTCAACCATGCACCAGACGATGCGGCGCTCGGCATCCATCACGGCATCGGCATCGGCGAAGTAGCGCGGCATCTTGACATAAGCACCTGCCACCTTGCCCACACCTTGGCCGAGGTCGCAACTTTCGGCCAGCGCGACGTTGTTTGGTCCGCGCTTGATTTTCCACTGTTCTTCACCCTTCATTTCGAAGAGTTCGGCCGGATTGCTGTCCTCCATCTCGGCGCGAAATTTTTCAAACTCGAGGGTGGCGGCATCCTTTACTTCAGCAGCGGGCGCCTGGGCTACAGGTCTCGCTGCGGGCTTTTTGGCGGGAGTCTGGGCGAATGCGCTACCCATGACCGCCAAGGCGCAAAGCGCACCGGTAACCCGTTGTTTCATAATATCCTCCTGTGGGATAACTGGGCGGGTTGTATCCCGCCCTAATTATTTGCAGCTACTGTGATCAGGCAACGGCGGCTTCGTCTGTCCGTTTATCACCTTTGTTATCGACCCAACTCACGGTAACCTTGTCGCCGACCTTGGCACTTTTCACCTTGAAGCCGAACACCGGGTTGCGCGCTACCGAACCGGCGATCTGGCCGGTCACGACGGTCTTGCCATTCAAGGTCACGGTCATGTTCTGGATGTGGTGCGCCGGAACCGTCTTGCCAGCGTCATCTTTGCGCTGGCCGGTTTCCATCGGGTGGCTCATCAGCACACGAATTTCGGCGACGTCGCCCTTCATCTGGGCGCGAATTTTCATCGGATCTGCCATGTTGTTTTCCTCTCTCTTTTCGTGTGGATCAGCCGCCGCAGCCGCCGGCAGTAACTTTGACTTCCTTCTGGGCGCTGTAGAACTTGCCGTCGGCCTTGGCTACCGCCCGAACGATTGATGTCTGGGCGAACTTCAGCCGCACGGAGACATCCGCCACTGCGCCATTGGCAAACTCGAAGTAAGCCGAGAGTGGAGATGGATTCATCTTCACCAGAATGGCAATCGACGTGGTGTTCGGAATATTGCTGGTGACATCGACCGGCACGACGGCACCGTTCTCAGCGATCTCCGGGGCCTTCATTACCAAGTCTTTGTGATCGGCAGCAGTTTCGCCACCGATGGCCTTGAGTGCGACATCGAGGTCCTTCGCTTCGAAAGCGGCTTTGTTCCAGTCATCGGCATAGGCCAGCGTCGGCTTCAGCACGCCAGCGGCCAAGAGCCCCGCCAGCACGCCCGTGGTGCCGGCGCCCTTGAGTACGGTTCTGCGAATCATATCCATTGAAACATTTCCTCCTGTGGTCTGAGAGAGTATTGCGGATCATGCGACACCTGCCGATTCTCAAGACTTTTTGCCCGCAATGCAAGCTTCCGCCCTGATTTGCAAATAAAGAATCGGTATGTCAGAGAAAGCTGATGCACTTGCCGAGCGCGGCCTTGTTGCCTGCCGTCCCGCCAGAACCGACTAAGCTAGTGCAGCATTGGTGGCCATTATTTTTGTCTCACAGAGCTCCATGAACTCTGTGAGCGTTTCCGGTGCGCGCAGTCCGAAGAAAGTGGCCACCTCCTCCGGTTGAGTGCGCGGCGTCACGAGGTCCAGGCTATAGCCAAAGCTCGTTGCACAGTAGTCAGCCATGGCCACTGTCGCGGCAATGAGCTGCGTGTCAGGAGAAATGTCCATATCGTGGTGGTGCTCGACAATATCAACAAGGAAAAGGGGAAGCATCCAGGATTGAATAAGTGCTGAACCCAGTGCGCGATGGTCGAATCCCAGAACCTGGTTTTCCATTTCATGCAGAGGGGTATGGGTCTGTTGAGCTGGCACAAGAATCCACAGCCTGTATTCCTCTCCCATCTGGCCAACGAGTGCGACGCGACCAATGTCGTGCAGCAGACCTGCCATGAAGGCATCTTCACTGAGATTTTTGTCGGCCCTTTCTACAAGCATCCTGGCAATAACACCACTGGCAAGGCTATGGGTCAGGACGGGTTCCATGAGCGATAATTCCTCAGTATTCCTGGCATGTGACTTGAGCGTGTGTGACCAGACCGCCAAGGCCAGACTTCGGATAGTTTTGGCGCCGAGAACGACAACAGCATTGCGCACAGTTGAAACCTGGCCACGCTGGCCATAGAAGGACGAGTTAGCCAACTTCAGCAGCCTTGTAGTCAAGGTAGGCTCTGACTGAATGATCTCTGTAATATCTTTCGGAGAACTCTCTGGTGAGTCGAGTGCATTCAACAGACGAACAGTAACTTTCGGGAGTACCGGAAGCCGCGTTGCCCCCCGGATAAATTCCTTGAGACGGCTTTCGTCGTACATCCTATTTGCCTAGAGCAAGCCGGTCAGCGAGAGTCTTTGGGAGGCCGGCAGAGCGAATCTTTTCTGCAGTGGTCTCGAAGGCGTATGGGACACGATGATAGGTGACCTTTGAGCCATCGAATGTGGCGAAGCAAGCACGTGGATCACCATCTCGCGGTTGGCCAACGGAACCAACGCTTATGTAGAGTTTCTCCTCCATCGAAACCTGAAACTCGTTCATTTCCTGGTGCGGGTGAATAAACCCCTCGGTCGTGGCAAGAAATGGCTTGTGATTGTGCCCGACAAAGCAGATGCGGAAGTAGATGAAGTCGTTTTCCAGGGAATCGACTATCTCGTCAAAGGTCGAATACCCGCTGCGATTTACTTCAACAAGGTATTCGTGCAGCGCATTCTGAGCCGAACCATGAGCAAACAGAATCTCATCTTCCCGAGTGTAAGGTTGCAGGTCGCTGATGCAGTCCAGAAGTCCTGCCTTTTGAAGGTGTTCGCGCGTCCAATCTATAGCCTGCCGGGCAGCCGGATTGAAGGTGTCTCCATAATCAGGGTTGAGAACTGCATGCTCATGGTTACCCAACAACCGCAGGAAGCAGCGATCCTTCGTCAGAAGAAGACACGCCTCGGGGTCCGGGCCGTAACCGACAACATCCCCCAATGAGTATATGGCTTCGACGCCGAGCCCATCGATTCTGGCCAACACGGCTTCCAGCGCCTCAAGGTTCGAGTGAACATCCGAGATGACCGCGATCTTTCTCATCAACTACCCCAATATCGCCCGGCCTACTGATACAAGATTGGCGAGCGCCAAAAAATTATTTCGGCATATCTGTGAGACTTGCAATATGCCATCCGGAATATTCCAGAGCCTGTCTGAGATGATGGGCGACCGCGACCGCCTCGGCACCATCCCCATGTACGCATACACTGCCAATCGAAGTAGGGATGCGTTTGCCCGATAACGCGATTAACGCTCCAGATTCAAGCATGCTGTTGACGTGAGCGACGCAAGCATCAGGACCATGAACCACCGCCCCCGGTGTTCCACGCGGGGCAAGTTGGCCATCGTCCTGATAGGCGCGGTCGGCGAAGATCTCCTCGATTACCCGGAGTTTGGCTTCAAGGCCGGCGGACAACAAGGCCGAGGCTGCCGGTGCGAGCAGGATCAATTGCGGATCGACTGCACGTACCGCGCGGGCGATGGCGGCGGCAATGCCGGCATCGGTACAGGCCTGGTTGTTAAGTGCCCCGTGTGGCTTGACGTGCGTGACCCGACCGCCTTCAAGTGCAGCGATGCCAGCCAAAGCACCCACCTGGTAGGCGACGAGGTTTTCGATCTCGGCAGGTGACAATTTCATCGCACGCCGGCCGAAACCCTGCAGGTCGTCAAAGGATGGATGGGCGCCGATGCTGACGCCTTTTGCCACGCAGGCGCGTACAGTATGGCGCATGACTTCAGGGTCGCCGGCGTGAAAGCCGCAGGCAAGATTGGCCGAGGCGACAATATCGAGTAGGGCCGCGTCGTCACCCATGCGCCAGGCGCCGAAACTTTCGCCGAGATCGGCGTTGAGGTTGATGACCTTTTCATTCGGCATGCATGACTCCATCGACAAGATTGCAGTTATACAAGGCATCCAGATCGGGTTCGCCGATTTTGGCGGGGCGCAGCCCGGCAATGAGCTGCGTCAGTCGGGTTTCGAGCGCAGCCCGGGCGGCGTGGGCCGCATCAATGCTGATGGCCTCGAAGCGCACGACGTCGCCGGGTAGCAGGCGACCAAGGCGCGGCAGGTCGGCGCTGATGACCGTGGCGATTTTGGCGTAGCCGCCAACGGTCTGGCCGTCGGCAAGCAACACGATGGGCAATCCGTCGCCGGGCACCTGGATCGCGCCGGGCGTCACAGCGTCCGAGACGATGTCGGCGCCCTTGACGTGCGCCAGCGCCGGTCCGTCGAGGCGCAGGCCCATGCGATCCGCAGCGCGGCTAACGGTGTAGGTGGCGGAAAATAATGTGGCGTACGCCTCATCGGTGAAGGCCTCGCGCTGCGGGCCGGGGATGACGCGCAGCGGGCTTTCATCCAAAAAAGTCGGCGCTGGCAGGACGGCGAGTTCCGGGCCGGCGAGGTCGGCAGCGCCGACCGGCAAAGTCATTCCCTCCTGCAGGAGATTGCCCAAGCCGGCGCGGGCATAGGTGGAGCGGCTGCCGAGGATCGGTGGCACGTCAAAGCCACCGGCGACAGCAAGATAGCCCGCCCCGCCCTGCACCGCGCCAATCTTGAGAATGTCCCCCGGACCCAGCGTGGCACTATGCCAGGCGGGCAGCGGTTCGCGTTGCCCTTCGTGGCGCTCGATCACGGCTGCGGCATGGGCGAGTGCCACGCGAACCGGCGCATGGGCGCGCAGGCGCGGACCTGCGAGGCGCATTTCCAGCGCCGCCGCATCCGCCGCATTGCGCACCAGTGCATTCGCCAGCCGCAAGGCGAACGTGTCGAGTGCGCCCGAGAGCGGCACCCCGAAATGCCGGTAGCCGGGACGCCCCAGATCCTGCAGACTGGCGGGTAGGGGACAATTCAGGATTTCAAGCATGGTCGAGGGCGACGAAGCGCACGATGTCGCCGGGCGCGAGCAGGGCCGGGCGCGTCGGGTTGGTGGCATCGAACATCATTGTCTCGGTATGGCCGAGCAGATGCCAGCCGCCCGGGCTTTGCCACGGATACACAGCCGCCTGCTGGCCGGCGATGGCGACGCTGCCGGCGGGTACCGCCGTGCGCGGCGTGGCCAGTCGCGGCAGGCGCAACCACTCGGGCAGATCGCCCAGGTAGGGAAAGCCCGGGAGGAAACCCATCATATAGACACGCAATTCCAGGGCACACAGCGTTGCGATGATTTCC
>CAIYZZ010000390.1 GCA_903930805.1 uncultured Rhodocyclaceae bacterium
GTTATGTCCCGGATCGGGTGGGTGCCCAAACATGGAAAACGGTAAACACAAAGCGACAGCCCAACAGGGCAGAAACAGATGCAAAACAGGATTGTACGGCACACACTTTTCGCAAACAAGCTTACACAAAATTCCACCTTTACTTTGCGAAGCCATCGAGACATGCAGCAGGATGGAAATTGCACAATAGCTTTTTGGAGAACGGCATGCTAACCATTCGGGCAGTGCTTTTCCTTTTTCAGGGTTGCCAGTTCCTTTTGTAGCTCAGCTATCTTAGTGTGTAGTCTTTGGGAGCGCAGCTGCTTCGCGTTTTTTTCGTCAGACATTTTAGTGTAGAGGTTGTAGTCATAGTCAAATGTCGTCACCTCGCTGTATGTTTCGTCTATTTGGTGTAACCAAATGGTTTGTCCGTCACAGTACCATGTGAACGTTAAGCAGGTTTGATTGCACATAAAAGTTCCACCATGTTCAGACATTTTGTAAAAAATGCCAATATTACCATCGCGCGAATCGCGAAGACCGGCGGGCCGATGAAAACAATGCTATTCGCAGCGCAAGCCTCGGCGAAGCCCTCATTTTCTGACAGGAAACCATAGCCAGGATGGATCGCTTGCGCCCCGGTGGATTTTGCCGCGTCGATGATCTTGTCGATGACGAGATAGGATTCGCGCGCTGCGGCCGGGCCGATGCACACTGCCTCGTCCGCCAGGCGCACATGACGCGCACCGGCATCGGCTTCCGAATATACGGCCACGGTACGGATGCCCATGCGCCGTGCCGTCTTGATGACACGGCAGGCAATTTCACCACGGTTGGCAATCAGTATCTTGTTGAACATTTCAGAGCACCCAGTTCGGTTTGCGCTTCTGCAGGAAGGCGCTCAACCCTTCTTGACCCTCCGGCGAAACCCGCACGTTGGCGATGCGATCCACCGAGTAGTCGATGACCTTCGGGCCGAGCGGGCGGCCAGCAACGGAACGGATCAACGCCTTGCATTCGGCAAGGGCTTGCGGACCGTTTTTCAGCAGCGTCTCGACCCATTCGCCGACGGCCTCATCGAGCGAGGCGTCGTCAGCCACCATTTCGTGGATCAGGCCGATGCGGTAAGCCTCGGCCGCCGAGAACATCTCGGCCGTCAGCATGTAGCGGCGCGCGTATCGTTCGCCGATGGCGGCGATAACGTGCGGGCTGATGACGGCGGGGATCAGCCCGAGCTTGGCTTCGGTGAGCGCGAAGCGCGCGTCGAAGGTGGCTACCGCCATGTCGCAGGCGGCGACCAGACCAACGCCGCCGCCGTAGGCAGGACCCTGCACGCGGGCGATCACTGGCTTCGGGCAATCGGCAATGCGGCGCAGCATCTCAGCCAACTCGCTCGCATCGCGGCGATTTTCCTCGAGGCTGTAGGTCGCCGCGCGCTGCATCCAGTTGAGGTCGGCACCGGCGCAGAAACTCTTGCCGGTGCTGGAGATCACGACGACGCGCACGGCGGGTTCGCTGGCCATCATCTTCAGCGTATCGGACAGTTCGGCGATCATCGTGTCGTCGAAGGCGTTGTGGCGCTCCGGCCGGTTCAGCGTGATGATGCCGATGCCGGCGTCAATTTCGTTGAGGATGTCCTGGGCCATATTGTCCCCCGTTACATTCTGAACACGCCGAACTTCGTCGGCTGGATCGGTGCGTTGAGCGACGCAGAAATGCCCAGCCCGAGTGCGCGGCGCGTCTGCGCTGGATCGAGCACGCCGTCGTCCCACAATCGCGCCGTCGCGTAGTAGGGGTGGCCCTGCGTCTCGTATTGCGTGCGGATCGGGGCCTTGAAGGCTTCCTCTTCCGCCGCGCTCCAGGATTTGCCGGCAGCTTCCAAGCCGTCGCGCTTGACGGTAGCGAGCACGCTCGCCGCCTGTTCGCCACCCATTACCGAGATGCGCGCGTTCGGCCAGGTCCACAGCAGGCGCGGGCTGTAGGCGCGGCCGCACATGCCGTAGTTGCCGGCGCCGAAGCTGCCGCCGATCAGGACGGTGAATTTCGGCACCGCTGCCGTGGACACTGCTGTGACCATCTTCGCGCCGTCCTTGGCGATGCCACCGTTCTCATATTTGCGGCCGACCATGAAGCCGGTAATGTTCTGCAGGAATACCAGCGGGGTGCCGCGTTGCGCGCAGAGTTCGATGAAATGCGCGCCCTTCTGCGCCGATTCGGAAAATAAAATGCCGTTGTTGGCGACGATGCCGACCGGGTAGCCGTAGAGGTGGGCGAAACCGGTGACCAGCGTCGTGCCGTATCTGGCCTTGAACTCGTCGAAGCGCGAGCCATCGACGAGCCGCGCGATAACCTCGCGCACATCGTAGGGCTTCCTGGTGTCGGTGGGAATCACGCCGTAGAGTTCCTCGGGCGCGTAGAGCGGTTCCTCGGGGGTGGCGAGTGCCAGCCCGATCCCCTTTCTCCAGTTGAGGTTGCCGACGATGCGGCGCGCAATCGACAGCGCATGGTGATCATTTTCCGCGAGATGGTCGCAGACGCCGGAAATGCGCGTATGCACATCACCACCGCCGAGGTCTTCGGTACTGACCACCTCGCCGGTGGCCGCCTTCACCAATGGCGGTCCGCCGAGAAAGATGGTGCCCTGGTTCCTGACGATGATCGATTCATCCGACATCGCCGGCATGTAAGCGCCGCCTGCAGTGCAGGAACCCATCACCACGGCAATCTGTGGAATGCCCTGCGCAGAGAGATTGGCCTGGTTGAAGAAGATACGGCCGAAGTGATCGCGGTCGGGGAAGACCTCGTCCTGCATGGGCAGGAAGGCACCGCCGCTATCGACGAGATAGAGGCAGGGCAGGCGGTTTTCGAGGGCGATCTCCTGCGCGCGCAGGTGCTTCTTCACCGTCAGTGGGTAGTAGGTCCCGCCCTTCACCGTCGCATCGTTGGCGACGATCATGCACTCAATGCCGGCCACGCGGCCAATGCCGGCGATAACCCCGGCTGCCGGCACGCCATTTTCGTACATGCTCCAGGCCGCGAGTTGCGACAATTCCAGGAACGATGCACCGGGATCGAGCAGGCCGTCGACGCGATCGCGCGCCAGCAGTTTGCCGCGCCCGAGGTGCTTCTGGCGCGCCTCCTCGCTGCCACCCCGTGCCGCCAGCGCCGACTTTTCGCGCAGGTCGGCAACCAGAGCCTGCATGGCGGCAGTGTTGGTCTTGAACTCTTCGCTGCGTGTATTCAGATTCGATTTAATGACTGACATCAGAAGCCTCCCGTTTCCAGCCAGCGTTCGATCTGCGGCAGCCGGTCGGCGCCCCAGAAAGGTTCGTTGTCGACCACGATCCACGGTGCGCCGAAGACGCCTTGTTCTATGGCGGCATCGGTCTCGGCGCGCAGCCGGTCCTTGATCGCAGGGTCGCTCATGCCGGCCGCGAGGGCCGTCCCGTCAGCGCCGACTTTTATGGCCAGTTCCAGCACAACCGCCGCGTCGGCGATGTCGCGCCCTGCGGCAAAATAGGCGCGAAAGACTTCATGCGCAAAGCGGCGCGCCAAAGAGCAGTCCTGCCCATGCAGCCAGTAGTAAGCCCGGGCAGGCGCCACCGTGGAAACCGGGAAATTTGCCGGGGGCACATAGGGCACGCCCAGGAAACGGGCGGAGCGCGCGAAGTCGCGCACGCTGTATTCCGCCTGCCCCGATTGCTTGACTAGCGAAACGGTGCCGAGCGCCTTGAAGATGCCGCCGAGCAGCACCGGCCGCCACTGCACCTTGCGCCCGAACCTGTCAGCGAGCGCGTCGATCCTCTCGCTCGCCAGATAAGAATAGGGCGAGGTGAAGTCGAAATAGAAAAGGATCGGTTCGGCCATTTCGTCGCTCGCTCAGTCAGCGGTAACGGCGCGCGCGATGACGAGGCGCTGGATGTCGGACGCCCCTTCGTAAATCTGGCAGACCCGCACATCGCGGTAGATGCGCTCGACCGGGAAGTCGCTGACGTAGCCATAGCCGCCATGGATCTGGATGGCATCGGAACATACTTTTTCCGCCATCTCAGAGGCAAACAACTTGGCCATGCTCGCCTCCTTGAGGCAGGGTTCGCCGGCACTGCGCATCGCGGCGGCATGCCAGACCATCTGGCGCGCCACCTCGACCTGCGTCGCCATGTCGGCCAACCGGAAGGCAACCGCCTGATGCTCGACGATCGGTTTGCCGAAGGCTTCGCGCTCCTTGGCGTATTTCACGGCAGCCTCCAGGGCTGCGCGCGCCATGCCTACCGCTTGCGCAGCAATGCCGATGCGGCCGGCTTCGAGGTTGGAGAGCGCGATGCGGTAACCGTCCCCCTCTGTACCGAGCAGGCACTCGGCGGGAATGCGGCAGTTTTCGAAGAGAATTTGCGCGGTGTCGGAGGCATGCTGGCCGAGTTTTTCCTCGATGCGCGCGACGACATAACCGGGCGTTTCAGTGGGCACACAGAAGCAGGAGATGCCCTTGCGTCCGGCAGTCGGATCGGTCACGGCGAAGACGATGGCGATCTTGGCGTACTTGCCCGAGGTGATGAACTGCTTGACGCCGTTGAGCACCCAGTTGTCGCCGTCTTTTATCGCACGCGTCTTGATCGCGGCGGCGTCGGAGCCGACGTGCGGCTCGGTGAGGCAGAAGCAGCCGAGTAACTCGCCTGTTGCCGCGCCTTTGAGCCAGCGTGTCTTCTGCGCGTCGTTGCCGTACTTGTTGAGGATGCCGCACACCAGCGAGTTCTGCACCGACAGGATGGTGGAGGTCGCGCCGTCGCCGGCGGCAATTTCTTCGATGGCGATGGCCAGCGAAACATAGTCAAGGCCGGGGCCGCCCCATTCCTCCGGCACCACCATGCCCCAGACGCCGAGTGCAGCCAGTTCCTGCAAGGCATCGGCGGGGAAAGTGCTGTTGCGGGCCCACTCGGCAGCATTGGGTGCCAGGCGCTCGCTCGCAAAATCGCGCAGGGTGTCGCGGATCATCCGCTGGTCGTCGTTGAGTATCATCAGAGCAGTTCCAGAGCCATGGCGGTTGCTTCGCCGCCGCCGATGCAGAGACTGGCCACCCCGCGCTTCTTGCCATATTTGCGGAGCGCCCCGAGCAGCGTGACGACGATGCGCGCGCCGGATGCGCCGATCGGATGGCCCAGCGCGCAGGCGCCGCCATGCACATTGACCTTGTCGTGCGGCAGCTTGAGTTCCTTCATTGCAGCCATGGCGACGACGGCGAAAGCTTCGTTGATCTCATAGAGGCCGACGCTCTCGGCGGTCCAGCCGGTCTGCTCGAACAGCTTCTTCATCGCGAAGACCGGCGCGGTGGTGAACCACGCCGGTTCCTGTGCGTGGGTGGTGTAGCCAACGATACGGGCGATGGGCTTGAGGCCGCGCTTGATGGCATCGGACTCGCGCATCAACACCAGTGCGGCTGCGCCGTCGGAAATCGATGAAGAGTTGGCTGGCGTCACCGTACCGTCTTTCTTGAAGGCGGGCTTGAGCGTTCCGATCTTGTCAAGTTGCGCCTTGGCAGGCTGCTCGTCAGTCTTCACTATGACATCACCTTTCCTGCCGGATACCGTAACCGGTGCGATCTCCCAGTCGAAGCTGCCGTCGCTGCCGGCCTGCTGTGCGCGCTTTGTCGAAGCGATGGCGAAGTCGTCCTGGTCGGCGCGCGTGAAACTGTAGTGCGCGACGCAGTCTTCAGCGAAGGTGCCCATCAGACGCCCCTTGGTTTCAGCCTGGTAGTGATCTTCCAGACCGTCAAAGAACATGTGGTCGATGATCTGGCCGTGGCCGAGACGATAGCCGCCGCGCGCCTTGGGCAGCAGGTAGGGCGCGTTGGTCATCGACTCCATGCCACCGGCGACGATGACATCCTGGCTGCCGGCCTTGAGAATATCGCAGGCGAACATCGTCGCCTTCATCGCCGAACCGCAGACCTTATGCACCGTAGTGCAGCCTGCCGACAGTGGCAACCCGGCTTGCAATGCGGCTTGCCTGGCCGGCGCCTGGCCTTGGCCGGCCTGCAATACGCAGCCCATGATGACTTCCTGCACGTCTGTTGCTTTTAGTCCCGATCGTTCGACGGCCGCCTTGATGGCGACGGCTCCCAGGTTGGCGGCCGTCAACGTGGTGAAATCCCCTTGAAAGCCGCCCATGGGGGTACGGGCGACGGCAACGATTACGATCGAGTCAGTCATTATTTAGTCTCCGCAAAAAGTTCACGTCCGATCAGCATGCGCCGGATCTCGCTGGTACCCGCGCCGATTTCATACAGTTTGGCGTCACGCCAGAGCCGCCCGGTCGGGTATTCGTTGATGTAGCCGTTGCCACCCAGAGCCTGGATCGCCTCACCGGCCATCCAGGTGGCCTTCTCGGCGGCGTAGAGAATGGCGCCGGCGGCGTCCTTGCGCAGGCTGCGGGCGTGGTCGCTCAAGTCACAGGCGCGGCCAACTGCATACACGTAGGCACGTGTCGCCTGCCAGGTCGAATACATGTCAGCAAGCTTGCCCTGCATCAACTGGAATTCGCCGATCGGCGTGTCGAACTGCTTGCGCTCGTGCAGGTAGGGCACCACCACATCCATACAGGCGGCCATGATGCCCAGCGGCCCGCCGCAGAGCACGGCACGCTCGTAGTCGAGGCCGGACATCAGGACTCTCACCCCTTGGCCGACACCGCCCAGTACGTTCTCTTCGGGCACCTCGCAGTCGTCGAAAAACAGCGGATAGGTGTTCGAACCGCGCATGCCGAGCTTGTCCAGGTGGCTGCCGCAGCTTAAACCTTGGGTACCTTTTTCGACGATGAAGGCCGTCATGCCCTTGGCGCCGGCCGCCGCATCGGTCTTGGCATAGACGACCAGGGTGTCGGCGTCGCCACCGTTGGTGATCCACATCTTGCTACCGTTGAGCACGTAGCGGTCGCCCTTTTTCTCCGCCTTCAGCTTCATCGAGACGACGTCGGAACCCGCGTTGGGTTCGGACATCGCCAGCGCACCGACCTGTTTGCCCGAGATCAGCCCGGGCAGGTATTTCTTCTTCTGTGCGGCATTGCCGTTGCGGCGAACCTGATTGACGCAGAGGTTGGAGTGGGCGCCGTAGGACAGGCCGACGGACGCCGAGGCGCGCGAAATTTCCTCCAGCGCAACGATGTGGGCGAGATAGCCAAGACCCGTACCGCCATCCTCTTCGGGCACGGTCATGCCGAGGAGGCCGAGGTCACCAAACTTCTTCCACAGGTCGGCGGGGAATTCATTTTCGCGGTCGATCTGCGCGGCGCGCGGGGCGATTTCATTGGTCGCGAAAGACTGGATAGTGTCGCGCAGCATCTCGATATCTTCGCCGAGGTGAAAATTGAGTCCGATCATGTCTTGTCTGCCTTTCCGTGCATGGTCATGAGAGTCTGCTGCATCATCGCGCAGTGCGTCAGTTTGCCGTTTTTCACCACCCAGGCGTCCCCCCGCGTGATGACAAGAGTTTTGCCGGATTTCACCACCTCACCAGTAGCGATCAGCAATTCGCCATCAGCCGGTGCCAGCAGGTTAACTTTGAATTCGACCGACAGCACTGAAGTATTCGGTCCCATCACGGAAAATCCGGCGTAGCCAGCTGCGCTATCGACGATGGTAGACGTTACGCCGGCATGGAAAAATCCATGCTGCTGCGACAGATCGTCACGATAGGGTAGGTGGATTTCGCAGCCGCCAGGCCAGACATCGGCCAACGTGGCGCCGAGCAGGCCCATCACGCCCTGACGTGCAAAGCTGTCGCGTACTTTTTCACTCCAGTGCGGGTCACGCGGCAACAGAGCAGATGCGCGCGTCAGCCCGGGGATGGTGTAGGTAGTCTCGGTCATAAGCCACTAAAAACGTGAGGAAAACAAATTATGCTGCACTGCAACAAAGAGGTCGCTTTCGGCTACACTACGTGCCTGGTTCCAATAACATGACGCAGTTAAACAGATTTCCTTCAGCCGGGCAACGCCGCATCCTGACCTTGGCACCTTCATGCAAATAAGTTATCCCTACGAAAATTTGCCAGCTTCTGGCGCCACTGTTGCCATAGCGCCAGGCGTGCATTGGCTGCGCATGCCGCTGCCCTTCGCGCTCGACCATATCAATCTGTGGCTGCTGGAGGATGGCGAAAGTTTTACCGCCATCGACACCGGCATCGCGCGCGACGAGGTGAAAGATGCCTGGAAGTCTGTGCTGGCCGGACGGCATTTGGTGCGGCAAATCGTCACGCACTTTCATCCCGACCACCTCGGTCTTGCCGCCTGGCTCGAAATCGAGACCGGCGCCGCACTGTGGATGACGCAGGGCGAGTATCTGACTGCCCACCTGATCGCTGAAGGTGTCGCGCCCTTCAGCATTGCCGCCATGCTTGTTTTTTTCCACCAGCATGGCCTCGACGAGGCACGCCTGACGGCCCTCGAAAAACGCGGCAATGCCTACCGCCGCAATGTGCCGGCGATTCCTTCCACATTTAACCGGTTGGCCGCAGGTGACACGGTTGCCATTGGCAAACACGACTGGCGCGTCATCGTTGGCCATGGCCATGCGCCGGAACATGCCAGCCTGTATTGCGCCGAACTAGGCGTGCTGATTGCGGGCGACATGTTATTGCCACGGATCACCACGAATGTCAGTGCCTACGCCGTCAATCCATTGCTCGATACGCTTGGTCTCTTCCTCGGCTCGATCACGCGCCTGACCGAATTGCCTGAAGACACACTGGTGCTGCCTTCGCATGGCCGCCCCTTCCGTGGTCTGCATACGCGCGTCGCCGAACTGCAAGCACATCACGCGGCCCGTTGCGCCGACCTGCTGGCTGCCTGCAGTGATCGCCCGCACAGTGCCGCCGAATTGCTGCCTGTACTATTCGGTCGTCCCATCGACGATCCGCACCAGACCATGTTCGCCATGGGTGAAGCCATCGCCCATTTGAATCACCTGGAAAACCAGCGCCGCCTAGAGCGCACCACCGAGAGCGGCATTATCCGCTACGCCGCAATTAACGAAGCTTTACACTGACAACAATCGGAGTGAGAAACCATGTCGCAAGCCAAGGAAACTGAACAACAAGCCCTGCCCGATCCGCAGGAAATCGCCAAGACTTATGCCGAGGTGGCACAGCGCGCCTCCAAACTCCTGCACAGCCACATCCAGCGGCAGGTGAAAAAAGGCGTCAGCCCGCCGCAGGATGAACTGGGCATCGCCCAGGCCTTCATGGACATGATGGCCAAGATGCTCGCCAATCCCTACCAGATGGCGCAAGCACAGATGAATCTGGTGTGGGATTACTTTTCGCTGTGGCAGCACTCGTCGTTGCGTTTCATGGGCATGCAGACGCCGCCGATCGCTACCCCGCACAAAGGTGACAAGCGCTTCAAGGATGAGCAGTGGGAAGAGCACTTCCTCTTCGATTTCATCAAGCAGTCCTATCTGATCTCAGCGCGCCACATCCACGACACGGTGAGCGGCGTCAAAGGGCTGGACGACCACACGCAGGAGAAGGTGAACTTCTTTACGCGACAATTCATCGACGCGCTCTCGCCCTCCAACTTCGCCCACACCAACCCGGAAGTGTTCCGCGAGACGGTAAGTTCGCACGGCCAGAACCTGGTGAAAGGCTTCAACAACCTGCTGCGCGATATCGAAGACGGCGA
Source organism: uncultured Rhodocyclaceae bacterium (assembly GCA_903930805.1). Lineage (GTDB taxonomy): Bacteria > Pseudomonadota > Gammaproteobacteria > Burkholderiales > Rhodocyclaceae > Sulfuricystis. Next base: position 9,652 of record CAIYZZ010000390.1, read on the forward strand.
CGGCCAACTGCGCGTCAAGATGACCGACACCAGCGCCTTCGAACTCGGCAAGAACGTCGCCACCACGCCGGGCAAGGTAATCTTCCAGAACGAGCTGTTCCAGCTACTGCAGTTCACCCCGACCACCAAGACCCAGTTCAAGCGGCCGCTGCTGATCGTGCCACCCTGGATCAACAAGTACTACATCCTCGATTTGCGCGACAAGAACTCCTACATCAAGTGGGCCACCGACCAGGGCCATTCGGTATTCGTGATGTCCTGGGTGAACCCGGACGAGCGTCTGGCGGAAAAAGGCTTCGAGGAGTACCTGACCGAGGCCTGTATGGTCGCTGTCGACAAGGTCTGCGAGCAGACCGGCGAGAAGGAAGTCAATGCCGTCGGCTACTGCTTGGGCGGCACGCTGCTCGGCACCACGGCCGCTTACATGGCGGCCAAGAAGGACAAGCGCATCGCCTCGGCGACCTTCTTCACCACCATGCTCGACTTCTCCATTCCTGGCGAGCTCGGCATCTTCATCGACGAGAAGCAGGTGTCCAGCCTCGAGAAGAAGATGAGCGAACGCGGTTACCTCGAAGGCGCCGAAATGGCCGGCACCTTCAACATGCTGCGCGCCAACGACCTGATCTGGTCATTCGTGGTGAATAACTACCTGATGGGCAAGGATCCCTTTCCCTTCGATCTGCTCTACTGGAACTCCGATTCCACGCGCATGCCTGCCGCGATGCACAGTTTCTACCTGCGCACCATGTACATGCAGAATCTGCTCAAGGAACCGGGCGGCATTACCCTCGATGGCGTGGCAATCGATCTCGGCAAGATCAAGATTCCCGCCTATTTCATCTCGACCATTGAAGACCACATCGCACCCTGGCAGAGTACCTATCTCGGTGCGCAGCGCTTCGCCGGCCCGACGCGCTTTGTGCTCGGTGGATCCGGTCACATCGCCGGCATCGTCAATCCGCCCGCCGCCAACAAATACGGCTACTGGATCAACCCGGCAAAGACCTTACCGGAAACCGCTGAGTCGTTTTTCTCCGGTGCCAAGCAGCACGAAGGCTCTTGGTGGACTGACTGGCAAGCCTGGTTGATGGCCCAGAGCGACGTGACCGTGCCCGCACGCGACCCCGCCAAGGGCAAGCTCAAGCCGCTCGAAGATGCGCCGGGTTCGTTCGTCAAGTTTCGTCTCGACTTGCAGAAGAAGTCTTGATGAACTGCGGGACGTTGCGCGTCGTCTTCGACACCAACGTCCTGCTTTCCCTTTTCGTATTCGCCGACAGCCGCTTTGCCCCGCTGCGCGCCGAGGTTACCGCCGGGCGCTGGCGAGCGCTCACCAGCCCGTCCTGTCTCGCCGAGTTCAAGCGGGTGCTGGGCTATCCATTGTTCGCCTTGACAGCTGCACGGCAGGCTGCTGCCTGCGAGGCCTATCTCGCAAGCGCTTGCCTGATCGATGCCGTGCCGCAGGAAGCGGTGATCTTGCCCAAGTGTCGTGACAGGGACGACCAGAAATTCCTCGAACTCGCACGCGACGGTCAGGCGAACTGGCTGGTTACTGCCGACAAGGCATTGTTGCGCTTGCGGCGTGGCCAGCGCCTGGTGAACCTGTTTGCCATCCTTACGCCGGAAGAGGCCCTGCAAGGGATAAAAGTCGGCGCTGGCGGTACGGCACCATAGAATGCACGGATGAACAAACATCGCTCCGACACCCTTGAGGTGTTGTCCTGTCTTCCCAAAACCCCCCGGACGGACACTCCGCCGCTGCTTTTCCTGCACGGTGCCTACACCGCCGCCTGGTGCTGGGAAGAACACTTTCTCCCCTTCTTCGCCGCTGCCGGTTTTCACAGCCAGGCACTGAGCTTTTCCGGTCATGGTCACAGCCGCCGCCGCGATCATCTCGACAGCTATTCGATCGATGATTACGTCAAGGACGTTGTCGAAGTCGTCGCGCGCCTGCCGGCACCGCCGGTGTTGATCGGCCATTCGATGGGTGGGTTTGTGGTGCAGAAATATCTCGAGCAGCATCCTGCACCCGCTGCCGTGCTGATGTGTACGGTACCCCCGCAGGGGCTGGCGGCCTCCGCGTTCGGCATGATGTTCAACCAGCCCAATTTGTTTTCAGACCTCAATAGCTTGATGAGCGGGGGCCAAGTGGCGCTCGAAAGCCTGCAAGACGCCCTGTTCGCCCAACCGGTGTCGGCCGAAGAAATGGCGCGCTACTACCGCATGGCCCAACCCGAATCGCACCGTGCCATTTGGGACATGATGCTGTTCAATTTGCCGCACACTGCCCGCGCACTTGCCAATCTGCCTGCTGGCCGCGATGATCTGCTGGTGATGGGTGCGGAGCTTGACACGATCATTCCTGCTTCGCTGGTCGAGATGACCGCACGCAGTTATGGTGTCGATGCAAATCTCTATGCGGGCATGGGCCACGGCCTGATGCTCGAGCGCGATTGGCAACGAGTGGCGCAGGACATCATCGACTGGCTGGAGCAGCGCCTCGGATAAGAGTCGGCACCCTCTGCTCCTCAGTCAATTTGACTTTCCACCCCCATTTGTGAGACAGTCGCGCCCCGCTTCGGTTGCCGGTGGTTGTTGTGCCGGCTGTCATCGATTTCTGGCCCCCGCTTTTCAGAGCTTCATCCTGTCTGGCACTTCAGGTTGGCGTCGATGTTGATAGACCCAACTTGCTTGCCATGGGCCCCACGTCCATTGCTTGGTTTTTGTATTTGGCCGCGGCTTTTTTCATTTGCCTACAGGAAATCACATGACAGCCTCAGTTACCACATTCACCGCCCTTGGCCTCGATCCGGCCTTTAGCCCCACGCTTGCCGCGCTCGGCATCACCGAACCCACCCCCGTGCAGACGCAGGCCATCCCGATTCTGCTCGGCCGCCGCGACCTGATCGCCACCGCGCCCACGGGTACCGGTAAGACCGCCGCCTTCCTGCTGCCCGCCATGCAGCGCATGATCGGCAACACGCCGCTGCGCCTGACCGGCCCGCGCGTCCTCGTGCTCACCCCGACGCGCGAACTCGCGCAGCAGGTCGGCAAGGCCGCCGTCGATTTCGGCCGCGCGCTGCCGCGCTGCCGCACCGTCTGCATCACTGGCGGCGAGTCCTACATCACCCAGAACAAAGCACTGGCCGGCTCCTACGACATCCTCGTTGCCACGCCCGGCCGGCTGATGGATCAGATCAATAGCGGCCGCATCGTGCTCTCCAACCTCGAAGTGCTGGTGCTCGACGAAGCTGATCGCATGCTCGATATGGGCTTTGCCGACGACGTGATGGCCATTGCCAAAAAGCTGCCGAAAGAACGCCAGACCGTCTGCTTCACCGCCACGCTGTCGGAGGACGTACAGCGCATGTCACGCCAGTTGCAGAATGACCCGCAGACCATCGCCGTCGCCAAGCCGGCAGAACGTCTGCAGATCGACCAGCATGTGTTCTACGTCGACGACATCGGCCACAAGCGCCGCTTGCTCGATCATTGGCTCGCCGATGTCGGCATCAACCAGGCGTTGGTGTTCACTTCCACCAAGATCGCCGCTGAAGAGCTCGCTGCTTCGCTCGAAGCCGATGGCCACTCGACCGTCGCGCTGCACGGTGACCTGCCGCAGAAGCATCGCACCCGCATGATGAACGCCATGCGCCGTGGCCAAGCCCGCATCCTCGTCGCCACCGATGTCGCGGCACGCGGACTTGACGTACCGGCGATCACCCACGTCTTCAACTTTGACCTGCCCAAGTTCGCCGAGGATTACGTGCACCGCATCGGCCGCACCGGTCGTGCCGGTGCCAGCGGCACCGCGATCTCCTTTGTGAATCGCAACGATGTGCAAGCCCTGCAAAAAATTGAGCGCTTCATCGGCCACAAGGTGACCGTTTCCTCCGTAGTCGGCATGGAAGCGCGTTTCAAGCCAGGCACGGGAAGACCCGCCAGCAAACCGACCGGCAAACCCGGTAGCAAGTTTGCCGGCAAACCGTCTTTTGGCAAATCTGCTGGTGCAGGCAAAGCTGGTGGTAGCGCGGAGCGGCCGTGGCAGAGCCGCAAGCCGGCACGCCATACGCCGCACCACGCCACGCAATCAAGCGGCCGGAGCAGTCGCGTAGGCTGAGCCAGTCTCCAGTACTACTTGTGATTGGCCGCAGCAGCAGTCAAGGCAAGTGCCGGGCGCGGGATGGCTCAAGGTGCGGGCGCATTCCGTCTGAAGAAACTTGCGTTGGCAGCTTGGCTGTTACTACCTGGCTGGATCAGTAATAAAGCCGATCCTCACAAGTCCACTTTTGGCAGCCAGCGACATCACCTGAGCCACAGTTTCATAGCGTGTTTTTCCATCAGCACGGATATGCAATTCTGGTTGCGGCTGGCGTAGCGCCTCAGCCGCAAAGCGCGCCGACAGGGAATCCAGTGGTACTTTCTCGCCACTCCAGAACAGTTCGCCCCCTTCACGGATACCAAACTCAATGTGCTCTGGCTTGGTGATATTTGCCTTGCTTGATGTCTTGGGCAGATCAATCTTCACTGCATGGGTCAGCAGTGGTGCCGTGACGATGAAGATCACCAGCAGTACCAGCATCACGTCCACCAACGGCACCATGTTCATGTCGGCCATCGGTTGCTGGTGAAGATACTTGTTGAATGCCATCACGCGCTCCTAGCGTTGTGCAGTGGGGGATTTGATCGCTTCACCCTTGCCGGCCCTTACAGTCAACAATACGTACAGCTCGTGGGCGAAGGATTCCATGCGGGCAAGCCACATACGGTTGCGCCGGTTGAAGGCGTTGTAGGCCAGTACTGCCGGGATCGCCACCACCAACCCGAGGGCTGTCATGATCAGCGCTTCCCCCACCGGTCCGGCCACCTTGTCCAGCGTGCCTTGGCCGCTCATTCCTATCTGTACCAGTGCATGATAGATGCCCCAGACGGTGCCGAACAGGCCGACATAAGGTGCGGCAGACCCCGCAGAGGCGAGGATCGTCAGCCCGTACTCGGATGCAGCGGCTTCCTGATCCACTTCGTTGCTCAAAGTGCGGGTCAGATACTCCCCCATACCGCCAGCCAAGGCCAGGTTTTCCTTGCCACTATCGCCCAGCGCCTCGAGCGATTTCTGCACCAGTGCTGCAAAGACGTTGTCGACCGGTTGCGCGCGCAGGGTTGCTTCCACCTCGGCCAAAGATGATGCCACCCAAAAGTCTTGGAGGAAGGCGTCTACCCGTCGTTGAGCAAACGTATTGGCCAACGCACGAGTGAGAATGAGGTACCAACTTGCCATTGAGAGCAGGAGAAGCACGCCCAGCACTGCCTTGCTCACTCCATCGGTCTGGGTCAAAAAATGGGCGAATCCGAGTCCTTGTTCCATGAGATCAGTGTCCTTGCAGAATGAATTTGAAGGGTTGCAGGGCGATAGTGCGCACAGGCTGACCGCTTTGTTTCGCCGGGGTGCAGCGCCAAGTACGCACGGCCGCAAGAGCTGCCTCGTCGAGGCGGAGGTGTCCGCTGCCGGAGGCAACGCGGGCAGTTGTAACACGCCCTTGTTCGTCCAGTTCAACCCGCAGGGTCACGGTACCCTCTTCGGCTAATCGACGGGAGATGGACGGATAGTCGGGTGGGGTTCGTTCCAAACAGGCAGTGGAGAGTTCGGTATCGATGGCGACAGGTGTGACCGGTCTCGGCGCCGGGGCTAGCGGCACGTCAATCAACGGAGCTGACTGAGGTGGAGGCGGTAGAGCGACGTAATCTACAGGAGCGATAACTGGCATTTCGGCGACAAATTGCCGCGTTTCGGGTTTCACCATCGAACGAGGTTTTGGGGGCGACGGCTTGGGCGGTTCTTCCACTTTGGATGTCGCCGGGTCAATGAAATTGACGAACAGTGTCATGGCATCCTGCGGCGCCGAGATCGGGCGGTACTGCCACAAACTCCACAGGACAGCTGCATGCAGGGCGAGGACA
>CAIYZZ010000391.1 GCA_903930805.1 uncultured Rhodocyclaceae bacterium
CCGCCTCTGCCGGCCGGCGAAAGTTTTTCGGCATCGCCAGTCGTGACTGATGCAGGAGGCTGCGGTGCCCTGGATACCAGGGAAGCCTGTCGCATCCGCGTCGTCGGCGTCGTGCAGGGCGTCGGTTTTCGTCCCTTTGTCTGGCGGCTCGCGCGCGAGCTGAGTTTGACCGGATGGGTCAGGAACGATGCCTCGGGTGTCGATCTCCATGCCGAGGGCGACGGTGCGGCGTTGCTTGAATTGGCACGCCGACTGCAACATGATGCACCACCGCTGGCACGGGTCGATGCGGTGAGTTCCGCGCTTGTCGAAGTTGCCGGACACATTGACTTCACTATCATCGAAAGCATGGGTGGCGCGGTGACCACGGCGATTGGTCATGACAGCGCAAGTTGCCCCGCGTGCCTTGCGGAACTGTTCGACCCGAAAAGTCGGCGCTGGCGGCACGGCTTTATCACCTGCACTCATTGCGGCCCGCGTTACACGGTGACGCGCCGCTTGCCCTATGACCGGCCACAGACCAGCCTCGCGCCATTCCCGTTGTGCCCTGCTTGCCAGCGCGAGTACACCGATCCGGCTGACCGTCGCTTCCACGCTGAAACCACCTGCTGCCCTGCGTGTGGGCCGCAACTGCAGCTGCTCGACGCGATGGGTGGCTCATTGGACGGAGATCCCATCACGGCCACGCTGGCGTTGCTACAGGCCGGCAAGATCGTTGCCATCAAGGGACTGGGTGGCTTCCATCTCGCCTGCGATGCGCAGAATGCCGCTGCTGTGGCAAGCCTGCGCGCGAGAAAGCAGCGCGAGGAAAAACCCTTCGCCGTGATGGTGGCTGCCGTCCCATCAGCGCCGACTTTTGTCGTACTGAGCGCCGACGCTACGGCCTTGCTAAATAATGCAGAACGTCCCGTCGTGCTGTTGCCGAAGCAACCGGATACGGATGCTCTCCTGCCAGGTATCGCGCCGGGGTTGGCCGAACTCGGGCTGATGTTGCCGGCGACACCGATCCAATACCTGTTGTTCCATGAAGCCGCCGGCCAGCCAGCGGGTACTGCCTGGCTGGATCATGGGCAACCGCTGGCGTTGGTGATGACCAGCGCCAACCCGCATGGTGAGCCACTGGTGATCGGCAACAATGAAGCATTAGCACGGCTGACGGGGATCGCCGATGCTTTTCTGCTCCACGATCGCGACATCGTCGTGCGTTGCGACGACAGCGTGCGCCGTGCGGGCCTTGGTAACGGTGGCGGCGGTTTCGTGAGACGGGCGCGGGGCTACGTTCCGCGTGCGATCAAGTTGCCGCAAGCAGGGCCGCCGGTGTTGGCCGTGGGTGGTTGGTTCAAGAATACGGTCTGTGTGACGCGCGGTGATGAAGCCTTTGTTTCGCAACATGTCGGTGATCTCGACAATGCGGCTGCCTGTGGCTTCTTCGAAGAGACGGTTGCCCATCTGCTTGATATTCTCGAGGTAACGCCGACGGCCGTCGCACATGATCTGCATCCGGATTTTCATTCGACACGTTTCGCTGCCGACTTTGCTGCTAGGTACGAAATACCCGCGCTGGCCGTGCAGCACCATCATGCCCATATCGCAGCGGTCTGCGCCGAGCATGGCATGACGACACCCGTATTGGGGTTGGCACTCGATGGAGTTGGGCTGGGTGCTGACGGTTCTGCCTGGGGCGGGGAACTATTGCTGGTCGACGGCGCACACTGCGAACGGCTGGGTCATCTGCAAGCGCTTGCACTGCCCGGCGGCGATGTCGCGGCGTGTGAACCCTGGCGCATGGCTGCAGCAGCGCTCCATGTGCTTGGGCGTGGTGAGGAAATCATTCGACGCTTTGCCGATGAGCCGGCGGCAGCGACGGTGGCGACGATGCTGATGCGTGGCATCAACTGCCCACCAACATCGAGTGCCGGTCGTTTGTTCGATGCGGCGGCGGGCTTGCTCGAAGTGCGCCGGCGCGTGAGCTTCGAGGGGCAGGCGGCGATGCTGCTTGAAGGGTTGGCCGTCCGGCATGGTCCGGCTGCTCCGCTCGTGGGCGGGTGGCACATCGTCGATGACCTGCTTGACCTTACCCCCGTGCTCGCCTGCCTTGCTGATGCGACATCAGTGGAAAGGGCATACCGGGCTGCGCAATTCCATGCCACGCTGGCGGCGGCGCTGGTCGAATGGACTGTGTGCGCAGCGCAGCGCACTGGCGTTACGACTGTCGTTGCCGCGGGTGGTTGTCTGCTCAATCGGTTGTTGGCGGTGAGTCTGGGTTCGGCATTGCCGGACCACGGGTTGCGACTGCTCGAGGCACGCGCAATGCCACCCAACGACGGTGGCCTGTCGCTTGGCCAGGTGTGGGTCGCGCATGCGCGAAACTGTCAGTGACAGGCTTAGCCCAAGTCGGTGGAGGGTGCCGTGAGTTTGAAGTCGCCCGGTTGATGAGCCAGTCCGATGGTAATGGCCAACTCCTCAAAGGCGAGCGGGGCGAGGGCCGGTGCACATAAAAACCCCTGGTATTCGTCGCAACCGGCGGCGCGGAGGAAAAGGCGCTGCTCATTGGTTTCGACGCCTTCAGCGATGACGCGCAGCCGCAACGCGGCCGCCATGTTGATGATGGCGCTGACGATAGCCGCATCGCTTTCGTGATCAGGCAATTCGCTGACAAAGGAACGGTCGATCTTGAGTTTGTCGATCGGAAAGCGCTTGAGGTAGGCGAGGCTTGAATAACCCGTGCCGAAATCGTCGATGGCAAGCTTTATGCCGAGTCTCGACAGGGCATCGAGGCGTTTCAGCGCTTCACCGGCGTCCTGGATCAGGATCGATTCGGTGAGTTCGAGTTCCAAACAGGCAGGTGGTAATGCATGCTCCCGCAGGACTGCTGCAACGCTCTCGACGAAATCAGCTTGCTGAAATTGCAAGGCGGAAACGTTCACGGCGATAACGAGAGAGAGTCCGCGCGCATTCCATTGTGCGCATTGTTGTACCGCCTCGCGCAGCACCCAGTTGCCGAGGCTGACGATGACGCCCGATTCCTCGGCGACCGGAATGAATTGCGCCGGTGATATCTCCCCCATGTCCGGGTCGCGCCAGCGTAACAGGGCTTCCGCGCCGAAGATCGTGTTGTCGGCAAGGTTGATCTGGGGCTGGTAGTGCAGGCGAAAACCACGGACCACTGTCTGGTTGGCCAGGGCCTGGCGCATGGCGTGATCGAGCTTCATGCGTGACAGTAAGCCAATGTTCATTTGTGGCTGATAGAAGCGGAAAGCGGCGCGTCCGCGTTCCTTGACGTGGTACATCGCGGCATCGGCGTTCTTGATCAGATCGTCCATGGTCTGCCCATCCTCGGGGAAGAGCGCGATGCCGATGCTGCAGGTCACAGTGAATGAAAGATCGTCGAGCTTGAAGGGCTGTGACAGGCGATCGAGAATGCGCCGTGCGGTGATTTCTGCGCTGCGCGTATCAACCTTGTGCAAAAGCACGAGGAATTCGTCGCCCCCCAGTCGCGCTGCGGTGTCGACCTGGCGCAGACAGTCCTTGATGCGTTCGGCGACCTCGATCAAGACGCGGTCGCCGAACTGATGACCGAGTGAATCGTTGATGTGCTTGAAACGGTCGAGGTCGAGAAACAGGAGCGCGAAGCCGCTCTGGTCGCGCTTGGCAAGGCTGATGGCAAATTCGATGCGCTCGGTCAGCATCAGCCGGTTCGGCAGGCCGGTGAGCGTGTCGGTATAGGCTAATTCCTCGATGCGTTTCTGGGCGATTACCGTTTCTGACAGGTCCTTGAAAAAACCGATGAAATGCTGGGGTTCGCCGGTCTCGTCGGCGACACGCACCAGCGACGCCAGACAGGGCAGCGCGAGACCCGTGCGGTTGCGGTGCCAGGCTTCGCCTTCCCAGAAACCCGCGTCCGAAAGCGCTGCCTTAATCTCGGCAAGGAATTTTTCCGGGTTACTTCCGGTGAGCAGATCGGTGGCGGGCTTGCCGATGAGTTCTTCGTGCGTGTATTCGGATAGCCGGGCACAACCCGGATTGGCCGCAATCAGATTAAAGTCGGCATCGGTGACGAAAATGGCGTCGAGACTGGCCTCGAATACCGTGGAGGCAAGTTTCAGTTGGGCATCGTTTGCCAGTTGGCGCGTAATGTCGCGGTAGGAAGAGACGCGCCCGATGGGGCGGCCGCGGGCATACTGAGGCAGGGTGACGCGCTCGAGGATCAGTCCTGAGCGGAGTCTCAGGATGTCGTTTGTTTCCAGCAGCGGCATGTCAGAAATGGCAGCCAGACGCGCGGCATACTGCTCGGCATCAGCGACGTTCTTGGCCATCCAGGCATAAATTGCCGCATCATCGCGTTCGGTCATCAACTCTTGTGGCAACGCCCACAATTCGGCGAAGCGCTGGTTGTAGCTGCGAATGGCACCGTCAAAATCGGTGACCAAAATACCGTCGGCGGTGGACTCCAGCGTGGCGCGTAGTTCGGCCACCAGTTTTTCGAGTTCACTTTCCGCGCGGCGTGCATCACTCAGGTCACGAATGCCGACGATGAAAAGCGTAGTGGCATCAGTCAGCACGATCCGGCTGACACGGCGCTCAACTGGTACTGCGCTGCCGTCTTCGTGCACCAGAAGGGTTTCCGACAGAATGTGATCGGACAACCCGGCGGCGACATCCTCCCAGAAATAAATATCCTCGGGCGTGGCTGCCAGATCGACCACCGGCTTGCCGAGCATGCGGTCGGCCGCCAGGCCAAACAGCTCGGCAGCGACGCGGTTGACGGCGAGAATACGCAGTTCGACGGCATCGACGATCAGGACAGCTTCAATCATGCCCTCGATCAGTGGTTGCCAGAGTGCCGTGCTCATGGTTAGGCCTTGACGTCCATGCCCATGCGCGTATCGCGCGCATGCTCGAAGAAGTAGCACATGCGCTGGCGCGGCGACAGGTAGTCGAAGGCGGCCTTGGGCAACTGCAAGGGCTTCATGCTGCGATGAATCCCCAGGTTGGGTGAATGTTCGAGGTCTTCGACCAGCGCTTCCTCGCGTGGTACGCGCGGGTCGAAGATGACGATCCGAGGCTTCAGCGGCCGCGAAGAGTTCACGGAGACGACCATGGCGAGCCGTCCGTCATTAAGTTCGACGACCGATCCCGGGGGATATACGCCCATCATGCGAATGAACAGGGTCAACACCGGTGCGTCGAATTGACGTTTCATCTGGGCGAACATGTGCGACAGCGCCTCATGCGGCGTGATGGCCAGTGCCGGGTTCGCCGGGTTGCACAGGTTGTCGTAGTGGTTTACCAAGGAGACAATGTGTGCCAGAGAAGAGGTCTGGTCATTGGCCAATTGGCGCGGATAGCCACGGCCATCGGCGAGTTCATGGTGCTGGGTGACGATCGCAAGCGCACCCGCCGATAAGCGCATGGAGCTGGCCAAGGCGATACCGTGTTCAACATGGGCCTGGTAAAGTCTGCGTTCGGCGTTGTTGAAGGGGGTGTCGCTCCAGCGCAGGCGCTCGGGCAGCTCGATCTTGCCTATGTCATGGAGCAGCGCCCCGACGCCTAACTCGTTCAGGGCGGCCGCGCCCAGCCCCATCGTCTTGCCAAGCAACAGCGAGATCACCGTGACGTTGAGCGAATGCAGCGAGGCTTTTTCTCCCGAATTTTCCGACAGAAGCCGGATCGCCGATTCTTCCTGTTCGAGCATCTTGCCGACCATGGATCCGATGGCCTGTTCGGTCTGGGCGCGGGCGGCCTCAGGCTGCGCGCGCACGGTATCGAGCACCTGCCGGTAGGAGCGTGTTGCCGAAGTGAATTGACGCTCACAGGCCTCGAGGCTTTCGCGCTGGACGTTTAGGTTCTCGCGTCGCTGGCGGCGAACTTCGGCGTCGACGGCCATGGCCTCAGCCAGAGCCACGCGCGCGGCCGTCCCGCCAGTGCCGACTTTTTCTTCAACAGTTGCGAGTGCCGACTCGTGGGGTAGCCTATTACGGATAGGCTCGGGGTCGCTTTTCTCGGGGGACCAGCGGATGCGGTTGATGCCGAGCTTGAGAATCGTATCGATCTGCTCTTGCGAAGAAATCTTGAAGCTGTTGAGCGCAAAAGAGTGTTTCATCCAGCCTAGGTCGAGGTAGACAAACATGCCGATTCGCAGGTCGGCGGTATCGACAAACTGGGCTTCGCTCTCTTTTGTTGTCATGGAGAAGGCAGGTGTTGGCAACCCCTATCGAGCTGCGGACGCAGAATATGACACAAAAACCGACTGGTGGGCTTACCTACTCAAACCAGCTCAGCTTTTCTTTCAGCCGGACGACTTCGCCAACGATGATCAGCGTTGGCGCCTTGAGTTGGGCCGCCTGCGCCAGTGCGGGCAGGGTGGCCAGTGTACCTGTGACGGTGCGTTGATTGGGCGTAGTGCCTTGCTGTACGATCGCCGCAGGCCAGTCAGCGGGAAGGCCATGCGCAATTAACTGTTCGCACAGATGGGCAAGACCGTGCAGCCCCATGTAAATGATGACGGTCTGGTGGCAGCGCGCGAGGCCGGGCCAGTCGAGGTTCATGCTGCCATCTTTGAGATGACCCGTGACGAAGACGCAGGCCTGGGCGTAGCTGCGGTGCGTGAGCGGAATACCGGCGAAGGCGGCAACACCCGCTGCAGCGGTAATGCCGGGGACGACCTCGAAGGGAATGCCATGCTCTTTAAGCGTCTCGACTTCCTCGCCGCCGCGTCCGAAGGTGTAGGGGTCGCCACCCTTGAGACGTACGACACGTTGGTTCTTTCGCGCGAGCTTGACCAGCAGCAGATTCAGGTCATCTTGTGGAACGCTGTGATTACCACGCTCCTTGCCAGCGTAGATACGCTCCGCATCTGGTTTCACCAGGCTAAGAATCGGTTCGGAAACCAGGTGGTCAAAAACCAGCACGTCGGCCTCGCTGATCAGTCGCAAGGCGCGCAGGGTGAGCAATTCCGGGTCGCCGGGGCCGGCACCGACGAGATAGACCGTACCGGGTACGGCCGCGCCGCGCGTAGGGTAGTCGATTAGCAGCGTGGCACCCATCTCAGTTACATCCTCCGGCGTTACTGCTACCGCAGGAGCCACAACCGCTGGAGCGGCTGGCGCAACCGCCCGCAGCTACG
>CAIYZZ010000392.1 GCA_903930805.1 uncultured Rhodocyclaceae bacterium
ACGCCGACGCCGACGCCGCCAAGTGCGATAGTTGTTCCCGGCACCGCCCAATGCTTTGTCTCAGCCTCCGGCATGACATCCGCCGTTAAAACTACAATATCCGGCACGTCCCCTTCGGCGAGTCGGCGCATAAGAGTTCCAACTGGTGCGTACACGAGTGCAATGTGGTACCCCGTGGCTTTCTCGTAGTTCGTTGCCACTTCGCTGAGCGCAGACTTCACCGCGCCGCCACTGTACACAGAGATATCGGCTGCCCCAGTGGTTAGCGCCAACCCAGCAAAAAACAATCCTGTTAGGAATCGAATTAATGCAAAGGGTTTGTATGGCATGCATGCCTCCGAGTATGAATTTGCAGTGAAGCGTATCACCTTCTCAGCTGGGGTAAGAACGTCAATAATCTGGTTGGAACCAGTTATTCGGTCGCGTAATTTTTTCGCGCCGCCAGCGGCCTGAGACGGTCATCGTATTCAGCAAGGCTGGGGAACTGGAGAGGCGTGTCGAGTTGGACCGATTGAACGCGATTTCTCCATTCCACAAGCAGTTGGCACCGTGCCTCGTCGGTGATGTAGGGGACATGCCATCCAATGAATGGGGGTAACACCTGTAGCCCGGTATACGCCAGGGTTCCCTGTAGCAGATGTTTCAGCATGCCTTCGAGGGGCCCGTGGATACCCTGCGGCCTAAACATGTGCTCCTGACCACCTAAAGTGAGGCCAACTAGCACGCGGCGGCCCTTCAGCCCACCACGATCATATATGCGTTTGCCGCCGTAGACCAGGCCGGACACGAACACTCTATCGATCCACCCCTTGAGGATAGCCGGCGTTGAAAACCAAAAGACCGGAAAGACAAACACAAGTAAGTCGCACCATAAGAGCTTGTCTAGTTCTGCGCGGATGTCGGCGCTGATCGTGCCGGTGTCAACCCCGTGACGCTGCTCAAGCGCATAGACACAGTAATCGGGATTGACTCGATTGCCAAAATCGGATGTCGAGGCCACCGGTTGGAAGCCCATGTCATACAGGTCAGATATTCTGACTTCGCAGCCCTGACGTTCGAACTCTTCAACCGCAGCAGACTTCATGGCCGTGCAGAACGACTTCGGCTCGGGGTGCGCGTGGACGATGAAAACTCGCATGAGTTGGCTCCGACATCTAACCGGTTATGCCTTGACAAAGATGGCGCAGGCAATAACGCTCTTATGGGCAGCGACATCATACGGCAGGTATCTAGGCCGACCGGACCTTTGAATGACAGCTTCGGAGATCAGGTGACCGGCTGGTCGTAGCCGATTTCTGCCGTCCCGCCAGCACCGACTTTATTGCGTCAAGCTGCCGCTGCCAACGGCAGGTGGATATCGCTCTCTTCGAAGGGCACATGCACGGTTTCGTCTGCGCGGCGTAGCGTGCCGATCAGGTCGATACGTGCCGGCGTGAGTTCGGCGAAGAGCATGCGCGCGGACTCGAAGGAAAGTCGATAGTCTCGCGCCTCCCCGGCAGCAAGTTGATCACGCGCAATGGACGGGCATACCAAAGAACAACCAGAGAAAGTCGGTGCTGGTGGGACGGCGAGTTCCCATCAGATCGCACGACACCTGCCGGATTATTTGATGCGCAACTCCGCCGCGCGAGCATGGGCAGTAAGTCCTTCCCCATGGGCTAGCGTGGCGGCAATCGGCCCGAGTGTTTGGGCTCCTGCTTCCGATACCTCGATCAGGCTCGAACGCTTCTGGAAATCGTATACGCCGAGCGGTGATGAGAAGCGTGCGCTGCGTGAGGTCGGCAGCACGTGGTTGGGTCCCGCGCAATAATCACCCAGCGATTCCGAGGTGAAGTGGCCCATGAAGATCGCGCCAGCATGACGAATCTTTTCAGCCAATGCACGGGGTTCCTGCACAGACAGTTCAAGATGTTCCGGGGCAATGCGATTGGCGATGGCGCAGGCTTCGTCAAGGTCGGTCACGTGAATCAATGCACCACGTCCGGCGAGCGAGGCCGCGATGGTCTCGCGGCGCGGCATGGTCGGCAACAGTTTCTCGATACTTGCCGCTACACGCCCGATAAACACGGCATCGGGGCAGAGCAGAATGGATTGCGCCAACTCGTCGTGCTCTGCCTGAGCAAACAGATCGATGGCGATCCAGTCCGGATTACCGGAGCCATCGGAAATGATCAGCACCTCGGAAGGCCCGGCCACCATGTCGATGCCGACGGTGCCGAAGACACGCCGCTTGGCGCTGGCGACATAGGCATTGCCGGGACCGACGATCTTATCTACCTGCGGGATCGTCTGGGTGCCATAGGCCAGGGCTGCCACTGCCTGAGCGCCACCGATGGTGAAAACACGATCGACGCCAACGAGATGAGCGGCAGCCAGCACCAGTGCATTCTTCTCGCCACGCGGCGTTGGCACCACCATGATAAGTTCGCGCACTCCTGCGACTTTCGCAGGCAGCGCATTCATTAACACCGAACTCGGGTAGGCCGCCTTGCCGCCCGGCACATAGAGGCCGACGCGATCGATGGGCGTAACCTTCTGACCGAGCCGCGTGCCATCCGCCTCGGTGTATTCCCAAGACTCGAGTTTCTGCCGCTGATGGTAACTTCGCACACGTGCGGCTGCCTGTTCAAGCGCCGTACGTTGCTCCGCCGGCAGACCATCGAAAGCCAGTTTGAGTTCATGCGGAGGCAACTCGAGCTGACCCATCGTCGCGGCCTCAAGCTTGTCGAAGCGGCGCGTGTAATCAAGCACCGCCGCATCCCCCAGCGTGCGTACATTGCGCAGAATCTCGCTAACGGCGAGTTCAATCGCTTCATCTGTCGAATTGTCGAAAGCCAACAGCGAATCGAGCGTCGACAAGAATTCTGGGGCGCGGGAAGACAAGCGACGCATCGTGCTGAAATTCGTCTGGCTCATCGAATGGCTCCCTCGATGGCATCCAGG
>CAIYZZ010000393.1 GCA_903930805.1 uncultured Rhodocyclaceae bacterium
GTCGCACCAAGGTCTGATCCGCCAGCACGAGGAATTCCTTTTCTTCCATCTTGCCTCCCATTGCCTCCGTGTTAACATCGCCGCCATGCATCCACATACAAAAACTCTCGTCCGCGCCAGCCTGTTCTTCGGCTGCTGCCTGCTGCTGTCCGCTTGTGGCACCAAGGGATCCCTTACCTTGCCGCCCAAGGACATCAACGCTCCTGCGCCAGCCAAGGTCGCCTCGCCCGCCAAACCGGCGGCCGATGATAACAGCGCGCCCCCCGCAACTGCAGCCCAATGAGCCTGATCACCAACCTCAACGGCGAACCGTACGTCGAGGGCATAGCCTTGCATGCCATCGCCGACCGTTTCGGCACGCCCTGTTACGTCTATTCGCGCGCTGCCCTGACCGCTGCGTTCGATGCTTACCGTGCCGCATTGGCGACGCGCAACGCGCGCATCTGCTACGCCGTCAAGGCAAATTCGAATCTCGCCATCCTGAATATATTCGCCCGACTCGGCGCCGGCTTCGACATCGTCTCAGGTGGCGAACTGGCACGTGTCATCGCCGCCGGCGGTGACCCGGCGAAGGTCATCTTTTCCGGCGTCGGCAAATCGCGCGCCGAGATGCGGCAAGCCTTGGAAGCAGGCATTCACTGCTTCAACGTCGAATCAGCCAGCGAGATCGACCAGCTGAATGCTGTCGCCAGTGCCATGGGAATGCGTGCGCCAATCGCCTTGCGTGTTAATCCAAACGTCGATCCAAAAACTCACCCCTACATCTCCACCGGCCTGAAGACTTCAAAGTTCGGCGTCGCCTTCGACACAGCCCGTGAGCTTTATCACCGCGCCCACGCACTGCCGCATCTCGTCATCCGCGGCATCGCCTGCCACATCGGCTCGCAGCTGCTCGACCCGCAACCCGCCGCCGATGCTGCCGGCAAGGTACTGGAACTGGTCAGCAGCCTCGCCGCCGATGGCATCGTTTTCGAACACATTGACCTGGGCGGCGGCATGGGCATTCGTTACCATGACGAGCATGTACTCGCCACGGCAGACTACCTCGCCCCCCTGCTGGCCCGTCTGGCCGGCCGCGAGGAAATGCTTTGCGTCGAGCCCGGCCGCTCGCTGGTCGGCAATGCCGGGCTGCTGCTTACCCGCGTCGAGGTTCTCAAGCATGGCGAGGAAAAGAACTTCGCCGTGGTCGATGCCGCCATGAACGATCTTGCGCGCCCGGCGCTTTACGATGCCTGGCACGACATCGTGAAAGTCGGCTCTGGCGGGACGGCGATTACACCGCAACACTATGAGATCGTCGGCCCCATTTGCGAATCCGGCGACTTTCTCGGCCATGACCGCGAACTCGCGCTCGCCGAAGGCGATCTGCTGGCCATACTGTCGGCCGGCGCCTACGGCATGGCGATGAGCTCCAATTACAACACCCGCCCTCGTGCCGCCGAAGTCATGGTGGATGGTGACCACATGCACCTGATTCGTCGCCGTGAAACGGTCGCAGAACTGCTGGCACTCGAATCGCTCCTGCCGTAAAAATCGCGCACCGCAGAGATCCGCTCTTACAGCACGTAGCGCGAAAAATCCTCGCGTTGCGCCAGTTCGGCCAGTCGCATGTCGACATAGGCGGCATCAACCGCCAATTGAGCAGCGGCACCCGGGGTACCGGCGGCGAATGATATTTCTTCGAGCAGCTTTTCCATCACCGTGTAAAGCCGGCGCGCGCCAATGTTTTCGGTTTTTTCATTCACCTCGAAGGCAATTTGCGCCAAGCGGCGCACGCCATCGGCGGCGAAGCTCACGCTGACGCCCTCAGTCGCCAGCAGCGCCTCGTACTGGCGCGTCAGGCAGGCATCGGTCTGGGTGAGGATGCACTCGAAGTCGCCCACGGAAAGCGAATCGAGTTCGACGCGGATCGGAAAACGCCCCTGTAGTTCAGGAATCAGGTCGGACGGTTTGGCGAAGTGGAACGCGCCGCTGGCGATGAACAAAATGTGATCGGTCTTGATCATGCCAAATTTGGTAGTCACGGTGGTCCCCTCTACCAGTGGCAGGAGGTCGCGCTGCACGCCCTGGCGTGAGACATCGGCGCCCTGCGTCTCGCTGCGCGATGCGATCTTGTCCATTTCATCGAGGAAGACGATACCGTTCTGCTCGACGTTCCTCATCGCCGCCGCTTTTACTTCCTCGTCGTTAATAAGCCGCGCTGCCTCTTCGTCCGCCATTGTCTTCAAAGCATCAGCGATGCGCATGCGACGGGTTTTCTTCTTGTCGCCACCCATGTTCTGGAACATGCCCTGGATCTGCTGGGTCAGCTCCTCCATGCCGGGCGGGGCGAAGATTTCCATGCTGGCGGCGGGCGCAGACACTTCAACATCAATTTCCTTGTCGTCGAGTTCGCCCTCGCGCAGCTTCTTGCGAAATTTCTGGCGCGTCGTATTTTCTTCCGGCACCATGTCACCCTGGCCGGGTGTTGTGCGGGCCGGCGGAAGGAGTACATCAAGGATGCGATCTTCGGCGGCATCGAGCGCTCGATCACGCACCTGCTTCATCGCTCTTTCGCGCTCGTCCTTCACCGCCGTTTCGGCGAGGTCACGGATGATGGTATCGACATCGCGGCCGACATAGCCGACCTCGGTAAACTTGGTCGCCTCAACCTTGATGAAGGGCGCGTTGGCGAGTCGCGCCAGCCGCCTTGCAATCTCGGTCTTGCCGACGCCGGTGGGGCCGATCATCAGAATATTTTTCGGCGTGATCTCGGAA
This sequence comes from uncultured Rhodocyclaceae bacterium, assembly GCA_903930805.1. Taxonomy (GTDB): domain Bacteria; phylum Pseudomonadota; class Gammaproteobacteria; order Burkholderiales; family Rhodocyclaceae; genus Sulfuricystis. The sequence goes on from CAIYZZ010000393.1 coordinate 2,758, forward strand.
CGCAGCGGTTCGGCCACCTGCGCCCGCCGCCAGCGGTTGCGCAGGGCGATGGCCACCGCGCGCTTGGCGCGCCCCTGGCCGACGATATTCTTGTCGAGTTCCGAGACGATCTCGGCTGGAGTCATCTGGCTGGTGATTTGCGTCATTCAAGCACCTCGATGACGTGATTCTGGTTGGTATAGATGCACAGGTCGCCGGCAATCGTCAGCGATTTCTTGATGATCTCGGCCGGCGTCAGTTCGGTGTTTTCCAGCAACGCCCGCGCGGCAGACTGCGCGTAGGCGCCACCGCTGCCAATGGCAACAATGCCCAGCTCCGGCTCGAGCACATCGCCGTTGCCGGTAATCACCAGCGAGTAATCGCGGTCGGCCACCGCCAGCATCGCCTCCAGGCGGCGCAACATGCGATCGGTGCGCCAGTCCTTCGCCAATTCCACGGCAGAGCGCAACAGGTTGCCCTGGTGTTTTTCCAACTTGGACTCAAAGCGTTCGAACAGGGTAAAAGCGTCGGCCGTGCCGCCGGCAAACCCCGCCAGAATCTGCTCGTTGTAAAGCCGCCGCACCTTACGTGCGCTGGCCTTGATGACAATATTACCCAGTGTGACCTGGCCGTCGCCGCCAAGCGCAACCGCATTGCCGCGCCGCACTGACAGAATGGTGGTGCCGCGATACTGCTCCATGATCTGCATTCCTGAATGATGAGCGAGAATTCTACCCCGCCAAAAAATCGGCGCTGGCGGGACGGCGTGTCATGACGCTTTACGCCAAGGAAACCCTGTGTTCCAATTCGCAGCCTGTTTCTAATTGAATGCCATGTCACTGCTTGTTCAAATAATCCTGGGCTGTCTGCTTGGCGGCCTGTTGAGCGTCTTCGCTGCAGCAGCGGTGATGTTCGGCCTGCCGAAGAAATGGCTCGCGCTGGTCGTCAGCTTCTCCACTGGCGTACTGCTCTCGACCGCCACCCTGCACCTGTTACCCGAGGCACTCGAGAGCAGCCTGACGCCGCATGAGGTCTTTCCTATCCTGCTGGCCGGCATCCTCGGTTTTTTCGTACTGGAGAAATTCGCGCTCTGGCGCCACGCGCACGGCGGCGAGGGCGAAACGGATACCCATCACGGCGACCAGCAGTGTGATGACCACACGCACAGTCATCATCATCTGCAGGGCGGCGAGGGCGAAACGGTATCAATCATCATCGGCGATGGCTTCCACAACTTCACCGACGGCCTTTTGATTGCTGCAGCCTTCATTGCCGATCCCAAGCTCGGCTGGGCCACCACCCTGGCGATCATCGCCCACGAGGTGCCGCAGGAAGCCGGCGATTTCGCCATCCTGCTGGCGGCGGGCTGGAAGCATAGCCGCGCGCTGTTCTGGAACGGAGTTTCCAGCCTGTCGTCGGTGGCCGGTGGAGTCATCGGTTATTTCGCACTGGAACAAGCCCAGCAGTGGGTACCCCACATCCTGACCATCGCCGCCGCCAGCTTCCTGTATATCGCCGTAGCCGACTTGATGCCGCGCCTGAAGCGGGAAACCGCCTCCATCGGCTGGCATGGCCTGCTGCTCGCTGCCGGCATCGCCTTCGTGGCTTTCGGCGGCGCGCACACGCATTGAGAGAAAAAATACGCCGTCCCGCCAGCGCCGACTTTTACTCCACCTGTAGCAAAAGACCCTTCAGATACTCCCCCTCGGGAAAGGCCAGATCGACGGGATGATCGGCACTCCCCTGCAGGCGTTTGACGATGCGCGCGGTGCGGTGGCTGTCGAGAACGGCCGCAGCGACGATTTTCTGGAACAGATCAGCCCCGACGCCGCCGGAACATGAATAGGTCATCAGGACACCTTCCGGCGCCAGCAGCTTGCAACCCATCAGGTTGATGTCCTTGTAGGCGCGGCTGGCACGCTCGGCGTGGCTGGCGGACGGCGCAAATTTGGGCGGGTCAAGCACGATGAGATCAAAGGTTTCGCCTACAGTTTTCAGACGGCGCAGTTCGTCGAAAACATTGGCGCAGCGCCATTCAGCGCGCGCTGCCGCCAACTGCGGATTCAGCGCCAGATTCTCTGCCGCCTGAGTCAGCGCGGGTTGTGAGCTGTCGATCGAAAGCACGCTCGCCGCACCGCCGGCCAACGCCTGCAACGAGAACCCGCCCGTGTAGCAGAAGCAGTTGAGCACACGCCGACCCGCACTCAATCCAGCCAGCAGGCGGCGGTTGTCACGTTGGTCGAGATAGAAGCCGGTCTTGTGGCCGACGACGATGTCGACAGCCATTTTCACACCATGCTCCTCGATGACGATCGCGCCGGCCGGCGCTTCGCCATGAATCCAGCCGGTGGTCGGCTCCAGCCCTTCGAGTCCGCGCACATCGGAATCCGAACGCTCATAGACACGCGCGCAGCCCGTCGCCTTGACCAGGGAGTCGGCGATGGCGGTACGCCACTTTTCAGCCCCGGCGCTCGTCAGTTGCACCACTACGGTGTCGCCATACCGGTCTGCGATGATGCCAGGCAAACCGTCGGATTCGGCATGAATCAGGCGCAAACCTTCCTGCCCATCCAGCGCCGGCAAGGTGGCGCGACGCGTTAGCTCCGGAAGCGCGGCACGACGCGCTACGGCCTCGGCCACGCGGCGCTTGAAGAAGGCGTGGTCGATGGTTGTCGTGACGTCGAAGCTCCAGACCCGTGCACGAATTTTCGAGTGGGGACTATAGGCCGCCTTTGCCAACGGACGGCCATCGGCAGCTTGCACCGTCACGGTATCGCCCGATCGGGCGTGGCCGGCGAGGCGCGCCACCGCAGTATCGAAAACCCACGGGTGACGCCGCAGCAGGGAGCGTTCCTTGCCGGGATGCAGGATCAGCTCAGCCATAAATTAAGCCTCGAGTGCCCGCAGTTCCGTGTTGGTGTAGCGCAGCCGGCTAGCCAGCACGCTGGCGATACCCTCCATCAGGCCAAGCGCAACTTTCTTGTGTTCCTCGGCGAACTGATCGAAGACTTTGCGTGACAGCACATACAGTTCGACGTCGCTGAAGGCGGCCGCATCCGCCGAACGCGCCTCGCCATCGAGGAAACCCATCTCGCCGAAGAAAGCACCACGCCCGAAGGTGCCGAGGTGGTGCGTCTGCGTGGCGTTTATCGGCAACAGGATGCGCACGGCGCCGCGCCGGATGAGGAAGATTTCGTCGCCGTGATCGCCACGCGCAAAGATTTTTTCACCCGCCTTGAAGCTGCGCTGCTCCATGTGCTGCTCCAGCGCTGCCAGCGTTTGCGCCTTGCGATTTTTGAAGAGTTCGATATCGCCGAGCGCCAACGTGGTTTCTGCCACGAGCTCCAGCGCCGCAGCGGCGATGATCTGGTCCTCCACCCATTCCTGCGCCTGGTCAATCTCGTCGAAAACCTTGACCGCACCATCTGTCTGAATCAAGCCTACTTCGTCGAGATACTGCCGGATGTCGCGCCCAGAAGGCAGCTTTTGCGGGATCTGGCTGAAAATCAGGCAACCGTCGCGCTCGGCCAGCATGTCCTTGATCTGCTCCAGCATATGGGCAGCGGTGACGTCCACCGTCTGCACGCGCCGCATGTCGAGAATGAGATAGCGTCGCGTCTTGAGATCGGCTTCCAGCGCGGTGTAGAGTTGGTTGGTGGTACCGAAGAACAGGCTGCCCTGCAACTCGCAGATCGCCACGCTGTCGCCACGCTCGATAAGAATTTCCATTTCCTCATGCGTGCGCACACGCTTGGAAAAATGCTGGTTACCGAGGAGTTTGCGGCGCACTACCGCGCCACCTACCTGCTCACGGATGAACAGCATTATGGCAAGCAGGATACCGATGCCCGACGCGGCGATCAGGCTCACCGTCAGCGCGGTAAGCACCACGGCGGCGATCACCGCAAAATCGAGCACGGTAGCGCGCGACTTGAGGAAGTGCAAGCTGTTCTTGTCGATCATGCGCACGCCGATGACGATGAGGATCGCCGCCAGCGCGGCCACCGGCACCCAGGCGATCAGCGAACCCAGCACCAGGAAAGCTACCAGCGCCAGCGCCCCTTCCATCACGCCAGAGAACCGGCTGGAGCCGCCGGAGGTCAGGTTGACCAGCGTCGCCCCCATCGTGCCGGCACCCGGCATCCCGCCGATGATGGACGAGGAAATGTTGCCGAAACCCTGGCCGATCAGTTCGCGATTTGAGTTGTGGCGCGAGCGCGTCAGCGCATCAAGCACCAGACAGGTCTTCAACGTGTCAATCGACAGGAGGCCAGCCAGCGTCAGCGCCGGAAAGATCAGCAATTTGAGCGTGTCAAGATCCAGCGCACTCATGGCCTGCCAGCGGCCAGCGAATGCATCGGTAAAGCTGGCACCACCACCGCCGAGGGGTCCAATCACCAGAGCATTCGCCTCGGGCGTTAGCGGCGCGGCGCCCGCAAGCGCCAGGCCGAAATAGGCCAGCACTCCCGCCAGGAGACCGAGAATTGCCGCTGGTACCATCTTGATGATACGTGGTGCGCCGACCATCACCAACGCAGTTGCCGCACCAATCAACAAGCTCTTGCCGCTCCACAATTCCGGTGCAGCGAGTGCATGCCAGACATTCAGCCCCTTGGGCGCGCCCAGCAACTTGGGCACCTGGCTGCCGATGATGATGAGCCCGACGCCGCTAAGATAACCGCTAACAACCGGATAAGGCATGTATTCGATCAGCCGCCCCAGCCGCAGCACGCCAAATGCAACTTGCAGCAGGCCCGCCATGAGCCCGAGCAGGCTCAACATCAGCATCACCGTATTCACCTCGACGCCCGCATGCAGGGTTTCGATGGCGAAGGCAGCCAGCACGGCGGCGGCCGGCGCGCACGGTGCGCTGATCAACCGTGGCGCACCGCCGAGGGAGGCGGCAACCAGTCCCAGCGCCATGGCACCAAGAATACCGGCCATCGCGCCCTGCGCCGCTTGGGCGCTGCCGAGTGGCGAATAGATGGTGACGCCGAAAGCAATCGCCGAGGGCAAAGCCACCAGCATGGCGGCGAGACCGCCCCAGAAATCACCGGAAATATTTTTTGGTAGGTTCATTTGTTCTTCGCCCGTGGATGCGCTGCATCATAAACCTTTGCCAGGTGCTGGAAATCCAGATGCGTATAAATCTGCGTCGTGGCAATACTGGCGTGGCCGAGCATTTCCTGCACCGCGCGCAAGTCGCCGGAGGATTGCAGCACATGGCTGGCGAAAGAGTGGCGCAGCATGTGGGGATGCACGTGCAGACCCAGCCCGCTCTTCTTTGCCCAGACACCAAGCCGCAGTTCGATGGCACGTGGCGTCAGGCGCGTGCCGCGCCGGCTAACGAACAGCGCCGGCTCACCCATCTTTGCCATGCCAGGGCGCTCTTCGATCCATGCGCACAAGGCCTCCACGGCTTTTGCGCCGACAGGCACGGTGCGAGTTTTGGCGCGCTTGCCGGTCACCGTTACCTCGCCGTTGGCGAGATCGAGACCACCGACCAGATCGAGTGCAGCGAGTTCGGCCAGACGCAGGCCAGAGGAATAGAACAGTTCGAAAATCGCGCGATCGCGCACGGCCAGCTTGCCATCACCGTCGGGTATGGCGAGCAACGCGGCAGTCTGGTCGATACCCAGCGCCTTGGGCAACGCGCGCGGGCGTTTCGGGGCGCGTAAACCGACACACGGGTCGGCTACCAATTGCCCGCGCCGCGCCAGCCAGCGATAGTAGGCGCGCCAGGCCGACAGGGTGCGTGCAACGGAACGGGGCGACAGTCCCTGACCATGCAGGCGCATCGCCTGCCGGCGCAGTTCGTGGGTTTGCAATTTACCCAAGGGGCA
>CAIYZZ010000394.1 GCA_903930805.1 uncultured Rhodocyclaceae bacterium
CGTCGGCCGAAGAAGCCTCGTCCGCCACGGGAGCAGGCATGGCGGCTTTGGCCGCTACGGCTGAAGCCGCGCGAGGCTGCTTGGGTCTGATCAGATAAAACTGGACACTGGATAGCTGGCTATTGGCAATCTCCAGCATCCTCTCGATCGGTTGATCGCTGTCGTTACGCAAGGTCAGGCGGGACCAGTAAGCGGAGCCGTCATCGCCAAAGCGCAGTACCCCCAGTTTGGACTCGCTGGACTTGAAGAGTTTTGCCACATGGGGGCTCTGAACGTCTGCCACCGTCAGATCCTTGCTGGTATCGTGCAGGGTGACGAAATATTCATTCAGAGAAACTGGCGCCTGATCAATCCTGCTGGCATCGATTCCCTTGTCCTGGGCAAAGGCGCTGGCCACCAATAGCTGCAGGCCGCACAGGAGTACGAGGAAAATGGAAAGTGGGCTATGGCAAGTCCCGCAATGCGGCGCGTAAATATTCATGAGATGTTTCTCTTCTCGTGGCGGCAAGAATATCCGTTTCCTGACCATCATGCCATGGCATCACAAATGAACGGTCACGGCCAAGACCGGGCTCGCGACCTGAACGGGCATTATAGGCTTCCTAGCTAGTCAGAAATATCAACTGACTCAAGGCCCAGGCATTGACTGGAGACCATCCGGTAATGAGGCTAAACTCTCGTGACTTTTGCTAAGGTCTCGGCCGGTCAGATTGACTTGTTACGGGAGATATTACATGACAAACAAATCGCATGACACGAAGTACAAATCAACTATCCTGGTGGTGGACGACGTACCCCAGAACCTGGCCTTGCTGGGTGACCTGCTTGAGGACGCTTACCGGGTGAAGTTTGCCAATAATGGAGAAAAGGCCTTACGCATTGCCGCGTCAGATGATCCTCCGGACATCATTCTGCTCGATATCGTGATGCCGGAAATTGATGGATTTGAAGTTTGCCGTCGCCTGAAGGCCGACCCGGCGACCGCCGCCATTCCCGTTGTTTTCGTCACCTCGAAGACGGAAATAGAGGCTGAAGCGCAAGGCTTCTCTCTGGGGGCCGTCGATTACATCTCCAAACCAGTCAGTCCCCCCATACTACGGGCAAGGGTGCGAACCCATTTGCGACTGAAGCATTTCTCCGATGAACTCGATGAGACGGTAAAACTGCGCACCAAGGATCTTGTCACCGCTCAAGACAAGTTGGAGAACCTGATCAGGACGGGAGTGAATCTTGGGCGCGAACGCGACCGCATGGTGCTCCTGCGCAAGACCTTGTTCGGCGGCATAACGCTGCTCAATTGCGATGCCGGCACTCTCTACATTGCTACAGAGCGCAAGACTTTGCGCTTTGCCATGCGCACCAACAGCGATGAGGAATCCTCCTTCGAAATCCCCCTTTATGACGAGAGCGGCGTACCGGTCGAGCGTTATATGGCAACCTGGTGCGCGTTGCACAACGAACCCATCATCGTTGATGACGTTTATGCGGAAACCCGCTTTGACGTCTCCGGCGCCAAGAAGATGGATGCCGAAACCGGCTACCGCACCATCTCCATGCTGACCGTGCCGCTGAGCCCGCGCGAGGGCGAGGTGATTGGCGTGCTGCAATTTCTCAATGCCCTCGATCCGGAAAGCAGCGAGGTGATTCCGTTCCCGCCTGAACTAATACGCTTTGTCACCGCTATGGCCGCCCAGGCCGCCGTAGCACTGGACAACCACCAATTGATCGAGGCCCAGAAGGACTTAATGGATGCCATGATCATGTTGATCGCTGGTGCCATCGACACCAAGAGCCACTACACCGGCGGTCACTGCGAACGCGTACCGGAACTGGGTCTCATGCTGGCGGAAGCCGCCTGCGCGATGACCGAGGGCCCGCTGGCCGATTTCAGTTTCAAGACCGACGACGAGTGGCGCGAATTTCGGATCGGTGCCTGGCTGCACGACTGCGGCAAGGTGACTACCCCCGAGTATGTTGTCGACAAGGCCAGCAAGCTCGAGACGCTGTACAACCGCATCCACGAGATACGCATGCGCTTTGAGGTGCTCTTGCGTGATGCGCGCATCAACCAGCTCGAGGCTATCGTCCAAGGCGCCGATGCGACCGCAGCACTGGCCCGCTACGAAGCCCGCAAGGCCCAACTGGCCGACGACTTCGCCTTCATCGCCGAATGCAATCTGGGTGGCGAGTTCATGGCCCCCGACAAGATCAAACGTCTGCAATGCATCGCCGAGGAAACTTGGCAGCGTCACTATGACGATCAGCTCGGCCTGGTTCCTGCGGAATTGAAGCGCTACACCGAGGAACCAGAAGCCCTGCCCGCGACCGAGAAGTTACTTGCCGACAAGCCGCATCATATTGTTCCGCGTACCGACAAGCGCAGCGTCGACCCGAAATGGGGCTTCAAGGTCGAGGTACCGGAGAATCTCTACAACCACGGTGAAATCTACAATCTCAGCATCGGGCGCGGCACTCTAACCGAGGAGGAGCGCTTCAAGATCAACGAGCACGTCATGCAGAGCCTGATCATGCTCGAACAGTTGCCATTGCCGAAAAACATGAAGCGTGTGCCAGAGTATGCCGGCACCCACCATGAAACTCTGGTAGGCACCGGATATCCGAGGAAGCTGACCGGAACCGAGCTCTCCGTGCCAACACGCATCATGGCAATAGCCGACATCTTCGAGGCGCTTACCGCATCCGACCGTCCGTATAAGAATGCCAAAACTCTTTCGGAATCGATCAAGACCCTCGCCTTCTTCAAGAAGGACAAGCATATCGACCCGGATCTGTTCGATCTTCTCCTTACCTCGGGCGTCTACAAACGTTATGCCGATAAATACCTCCTGCCCGAGCAGATAGATGAGGTGGATATAGGTAAATTTCTCAATTAGCACAACGCCGTGGCATGGCGACACAACGCGTAAAGACCCTATTTTTTGAGTGGCGCATTCTGTTACATTGCGGTCTTCTCACAGTTTTGTATTGCGTGGTCATCCTATGCCGCCATTGATCTCCGAAGACGACCTCAACTCAACCACGTCCGCAGCAAAACCTGTATCGTCCCCATTACCGCATGAGGATGCACAAAAACTGCCCTTGGAAAACCGGATTGATCAGGCCATTGAGGAAATGCGCCGCGCCGAAGTTGAGCTTAAGGCTGAAATCTTTCATCTCCGAACGGATATAGAGCGATCGTCGGCCCGCCTGAGAAAGACCACCATCGTTACTGGAATTTCCGTCATTGCCATTGTCATTGTGCTGGGTGTCGCTGGCGCCAACTCAGCGTTGCTTGCAAATATGAACGGAGCTTCTGAGTCAGGAAAACCAGACAGAAACTCCCCGGCAGAAGTGGCAAAGAAAATAGAAAAACTGGAACCCATGGTAGTAAAAGCGGAAGAAACGGCGAAACTGGCAGTCAGGCCGGATTGCGCAAACCTCCCGGCTGACATAAAAGTTAACGCTGTCGATTATTCGATTCAGTTCCAGGTCGGAAGTGCCAATATTTCGCCAACTTCGGAAGCTACTTTGGACAGCATTGCGAAAGATCTCTCACGAGTCCCCGATCGCTGTGTTCTGATCGAAGGGCACACCGACGCCACGGGCAAAGCGGAGAAGAATATCGAGCTATCCAAGGACAGGGCTAACTCGGTAGTTGATTACATTGTGGAGAAGGCCGGTATTGATCGTGCCCGTCTGGTGCCCTTGGGCAAAGGTTCGAGCAACCCTATAACGGGCGTCGACCCGCGCGCCTCCCGGAATCGTCGGGTTGTTTTCAAGGTTGTCACCGGCTAAAGGGCAACCGTTCGACACATGGGTCACCAAAAATATAATTCATTCCAGAGTGGAGACTCATCATGACAACCGATCGTAATGCACCCATCCCTGCGACACTGATCCCCGGGGATGGTATCGGACCGGAAATTACTGAAGCGACTCTTGCGGCCCTCGACGCACTCGGCGCCCCTTTCGTCTGGGATCGTCAGGTAGCGGGCGCTGCTGGCGTTACTGCTTGTGGCGACCCCCTTCCGCAGGCTTGCCTCGACAGCATTCGCTGCACGCAACTGGCACTGAAAGGGCCGCTGGAAACGCCCATCGGTGGTGGTTATCGGTCGTCGAACGTGCGCTTGCGCGAGGAGTTCAAACTCTACGCCAACCTGCGTCCGGCCAAGACCATCGTTCCCGGCGGTCGCTTCGACAACATCGACCTGGTACTGGTGCGTGAGAACAATGAAGGTCTCTACATGGGCTACGAGCACTTCATCCCGATCGATGGCGACCCGCACGCCGTGGGCATGAGTACCGGCATCAACACGCGCCAGGGCTGCCGGCGCATCTGCCGCTTCGCCTTCGATTATGCGATCCGCAAGGGGCGCAAGAAGGTCACGGCGGTGCATAAAGCCAACATCATGAAGGCGCTGACCGGTATCTTCCTCGAGACTGCGCGCGAAATCTACGCCGCAGAGTACCAGGACAAGTTCATCTTCGAGGAAATCATCGTCGATGCTTGCGCCATGAAGCTGGTGATGAACCCATGGCAGTTTGACATGCTGGTGACCACCAACCTGTTCGGCGACATTCTCTCCGATGAGATCGCTGGCCTGGTCGGCGGCCTGGGCATGGCTCCCGGGGCCAATATTGGCGAGAACGCAGCCATTTTCGAGGCAGTGCACGGCTCGGCCCCGGATATCGCCGGCAAGGGTATTGCCAATCCGATCGCGCTCCTGCTGGCGGCGGCAATGATGCTCGACCATGTGGGTCGCGTCGATCTCGGCGACCGTCTGCGACTGGCGATCGATCAGACGCTGAATGTGGACAACGTCCGCACGGGCGACCTCGGTGGCACGGCGGGCACGCGGGAATTTACCGCAGCACTGGTCAAGCGTATCGGGGCAACGGGCTAGCGCTTCTCGTAAGCTGACAGGCTTACCCCGGCGTGCGCCAGATGCTCTCGCAGTAGTTTGATGTCGCTTTTTGCACAGGTCGTGCTGTTGTGCGGGTGGTGCAGAAAGAACTCGACACGATTGAGAACGATGCGAAAACGCGCGCCATGGCCGCTTTCAACGGTTGCACCGAGGTGGTGGAGCAGCGACTCGACCTCGCGCCAATGGATATTGGCGCTCACCGGATCGGTGAAGATGGCATGGAGCAAGTGCGCATGCTTGTGGCTCATGGGGGCGGCAACGGTAAAGTAGCTGAGGATGCATGATAGAACTTTTGTACGAGTAGTTGTCCGCCGTGGTGTCGCCGTGGTTGCCTGACATTTGCAAATCGTTTCTAATGACGGGCTTGGCTAACAGAAACTAACTATTCGGTCCAATATTTCGTGCAGGTCTTCGCCCTCGGCATAAATCACCATACCGCACCGCTCGACATCCGCGAGCAGGTAGCTTTCGACCCGACGCGACTGGTGCAGGCCTTGCGCGATTTGTTGCGCGCCCGCCCGGTACGCGAGGCGGCGATCCTGTCAACCTGCAATCGTACCGAGTTGTATTGCGCCACCGAAGAGCCTGCAGCTGCCATCGACTGGCTGACCGAATATCACGCCTTGTCGGCGCGGCGCATCGACCCCTATCTCTACCAGCACCCGCAGAAGGATGCCGTGCGCCACATGTTCCGCGTCGCTTCGGGACTCGATTCGATGGTGCTGGGCGAGCCGCAGATTCTCGGCCAGATGAAGCAGGCGGCGCGTGTCGCCGAGGAGGCCGGCACACTGGGTACGCTGCTCAATAAATTGTTCCAGCGCACCTTCTCGGTGGCCAAAGAGGTGCGTTCGACCACCGCCATCGGTGCGAATATCGTTTCAATGGCCGCCGCTGCCGTGCATCTGTCCGAACGCATCTTCGAACGTCTGGCTGATCAGAGTGTTCTGTTCATCGGCGCCGGCGAGATGATCGAACTTTGCGCCGCGCACTTTTCCAGTGGCAAGCCCAGGCGCCTGACCATTGCCAATCGCACGCCCGAGCGCGCCCAGCCGATTGCCGATCGATTTGGTGGCGACGTGCTGCGTCTTGACGAGGTGGCTGAGCGTTTGGCCGATTACGATATCGTGGTGTCCTGTACTGCCAGCGCTCTTCCGATCATCGGCTTGGGCATGGTTGAGCGCGCCCTGAAGGTGCGTCGCCACCGGCCGATAGTGATGGTTGATCTCGCCGTGCCGCGCGACATCGAAGCCGAGGTTGGCAAACTCGACGATGTGTTTCTCTACACGCTCGATGACCTTGGACAGATCGTCGAGTCTGGCCAGGAATCACGCCAGGCGGCGATTGTCGAAGCCGAGGAAATCATTACCCATCGCGTCGATGATTTCCTCCACTGGATGGAATCGCGCGAAACCGTGCCGACCATCCGGGCGCTCCGCGATAGCGCGGAGCGCGCGCGCCGTCACGAACTCGATCATGCGTTGAAATTGCTGCAGCGTGGCGACGACCCGACCCAGGTGCTCGATGCCCTGTCCAAGGGCCTCACCAACAAGTTGATGCATGCGCCGACGCAGGCACTTAACCTGGCCGAAGGCGCGGAGCGCAACGAAGTTGCCCAGATCATTTCCCGCATCTGGCACCTCCACCCCGAGAAGTAACGCTTGAAATCCAGCATCCGGTTTCGGCTCGAACAACTCGCCGACCGCCTCGCCGAACTTGACGCCCTACTCGGTGCCGAGGCCGCCACGCGCGACATGGAGGCCTTTCGCCGTCTCAACAAAGAGCGTGCCGAAATCGCCGATGTGGTGGCATTGTTTGCTGCCTATCGCTTGGCCGAGGCCGACCTGGCTACCGCCGTCGCCATGGACAATGACACCGAGATGCGCGAGTTTGCGCGCGAGGAAGCTGCGGCTGCGCAAGCCACCATGAGCGGCCTCGAAGCCGATCTGCAGCGTGCGCTGCTACCGCGCGACCCGGACGACGACAAGAGCGTGTTTCTCGAAATTCGCGCCGGCACTGGCGGCGACGAGTCCGCTTTGTTTGCCGGCGACCTGTTCCGCATGTACGCACGTTTTGCCGAGCGTAACCGCTGGAAGGTCGAGGTGGCCTCGAAGAGCGAATCCGATCTCGGCGGCTACCGCGAAATCATCGCCCGTATCGAAGGCATTGGGGTTTATGCAAAACTCAAGTTTGAATCCGGCGGCCACCGCGTGCAGCGCGTGCCGACCACCGAGGCACAGGGGCGAATTCATACTTCGGCCTGTACAGTGGCGGTGCTGCCGGAAGTCGATGCCGTCGATGATGTTGCCATCAACCCGGCCGACCTGCGTATCGATACCTTTCGCGCCTCGGGTGCCGGCGGCCAGCACATCAACAAGACCGATTCGGCGGTACGTATCACCCACATCCCCTCTGGCCTGGTTGTCGAATGTCAGGATGACCGCTCGCAGCACCGCAACAAAGCGCAGGCGCTAAGTGTGCTTGCTGCGCGCCTCAAAGACATGCAGGTACGCGCGCAACAACAGGAGCGTGCCAGCACGCGCAAGAACCTGATCGGTAGCGGCGATCGCTCCGAGCGTATACGTACCTACAACTTTCCCCAGGGGCGCGTTACCGACCACCGCATCAACCTCACGCTCTACAAGATCGACGCCATCATGGACGGCGATCTCGACGACTTGCTCGCCGGCTTGAACGCAGAGCATCAGGCCGATCTGCTTGCGGCACTCGCTGGTGATGCATGAACCTCTCGTTCTTCGAGGTAATGGCCGAGGCACGTCAGTGCATTCCAGCAGCCGAAGCACGCCTTTTGCTGGGTGATCTGCTGAAGCGTTCGGCTGCATGGTTAGAGGCGCATCGCGAAGAAAGTCTGACAGCGGATCAACTCGTGGGATTTCGTGCGTTGGTAGCCCGTCGCGCGGCGGGTGAGCCGGTAGCCTATCTGCTGGGTCGGCGCGAGTTTTACGGGCGTGATTTCTCGGTATCGCCGGATGTGTTGATTCCCCGCCCGGAAACGGAATTGCTGGTTGATGTGGCGCGGGAAAAAGTCGGCGCTGGCGGGACGGCAAAGATTCTCGATTTAGGTACCGGCAGCGGCTGCATCGGCATTACGCTGGCGATCGAATTGCCCGCAGCGCAGGTAATCGCCGTCGATGTCGCGCCCGCTGCACTTGTCGTGGCAAGAGAGAATGCAACCCGATTGAAGGCGCCCGTCGAACTGCTTGAAAGCGACTGGTTCGCTGCCTTGCCGCCGATGCGCTTTGATCTGATCGTTGCCAACCCGCCCTATGTCGCGGCGGGCGATCCGCACCTCGTTACCGGAGATTTACGCTTCGAGCCAGCCGGAGCCCTGACCGACCATGCTGACGGCCTCGCTGCGATTCGCCACATTGTCGCCGCTGCGGCGGCGTGGCTAATGCCGCGCGGCTGGTTGTTGTTCGAACATGGCTACGATCAGGCAGTTACCGTCAGGGAATTACTGCTTGCTGCCGGTTTCGTCGCCATCGAGCAACACCGCGATCTGGCTGGCATTATCCGCGTGAGCGGTGGCCGACGGGCTTGACCCCCAGCGAACCGGACGCATGTGACGGATTGAATGCCTTCACTGCAGCGATTGAGCATCAGCACCGGCATATAGCTTAAGATGTAGAGATGAAGCAGTTCGATGACCCCCTCTCTGAAGCTGTCAAGCGGTGTGAAGGCGAACCTGTCCAGTTCATCGGGGCAATACAGAACCACGGGGTGTTGTTTGCAGTAGACGACTGTTCCCTGGTGCGAGTTGCAAGTGACAACCTTCAGGATCTTCTCGGAATATCCGCAGCGCAGGCGCTCAACCAGCCCGCCGCCACGATTCTCGGCCCCGAAGCCTGGGCGTCGGTAGTTGCGCTCACCATTAACGATCAGCAACGGGATCCACAGCCGTTCGTGCTGAGACTGAATCGGGGCGGCTCCCGCGTTGATCACCAGGCTCAGGCACATCGCTCCGATGGACTGCTGGTCATCGAAGTCGAAGTCAACTTTCAAGTTCCAGAATTTTCCCGCTCGATTGATTTTGACTCGACCGACCGTCTGCTGAATGCATTACTCGCCGACACCGCCAACATTGAGTCCTACACCGCAGTTGTTGCCGATCAGGTGCAACGGCTAACCGGATACGATCGGGTGATGGTCTACCAATTCGATCATCAGTGGAATGGCAAGATTATCGCCGAGAGCCGCAAGGAAGGGATTGCCTCGTTTCTCGGCAATCATTTTCCAGCATCGGATATTCCCCCTCCAGCGCGTGAACTCTATACCAGAAATCTGGTGCGGATCCTGGTCGACCGTGACGCACCCACCCTGCCTCTGATCCAGACGCCAGACTTTTCCCCAAGCCGCTCGCTAGACCTTTCGTTCTCATTGCTGCGCGGCATGTCGCCCGTGCATCTGGAGTATCTGCGCAACCTCGGGGTGCGCGCTTCTCTGACGGTATCTCTGCTGCAGAATGGCAGGCTCTGGGGTCTCATTGCTTGCCACCATGAGCAACCCTGGCAGCTTTCGTTCAAACTGCGGCAGACAATGGAACTGGTGGCCCGAACGGTGGCCCTCAGGCTGACGGCTATCGCGTTCGACGACAGCAACCGATACTACGCAAGGGTGCGCGACATCCTGCCTCGGTTGGTGAGCCGGGTGCAAGATGCACCGGGTAAATCGGTATTTGAACCAGAGTTGCAGTATGAAGTCCTGGATCTGGTGCATGCCACGGGAGCCGTTAGCGTGATCGGCGAGACCCATGTCCGCATCGGTGCCACGCCGCCGCCTGAGCAGTTCCTGCCGCTGCTCGATTGGGTACGTCTCCGGCTAGCCACTGATTCGATCCTTGCAACCCACGCCCTGTCAGGTGAATATGCGCCAGCCGCCGGTTTCTCGGACATTGCCTCGGGCCTGCTAGCAATTCGCCTC
>CAIYZZ010000395.1 GCA_903930805.1 uncultured Rhodocyclaceae bacterium
GGCCCATTCTTCGCGCCTAATCCTGCAATCTCGCCGGGTTCCTTTGGTCTGGGTGATGGTTGGTTGCGCCTTCGCTCGATAGGGTGCGCGGTTATTGTTGATGGCTGGCGTTCAGTGTGCCGCCAACATTAAACAGGGTAGAAAGAAAAACGGCCTTCCGTCTGGAAAGCCGCTCTATTACTGCTGGTGCCCGGAACCGGAATTGAACCGGTATGCCTTGCGGCGAGGGATTTTAAGTCCCTTGTGTCTACCAATTTCACCATCCGGGCACGATCGGCATTGTAGTCAATGCCGCCACTGGCGGTGGATGATGTCGCGAATTAGGTGCAGGCGGCGGTGGAAGAAGTGATCGGCGCCGGGGATGACCGACACCGGCAGGTTGAACGGTTCGGCCCAGGCCAGCACGTTGGGCAGCGGGACGGTTTCGTCCGCCGCGCCGTGGATGACGATGGTGTCGGCAGGCACAGCGGCGGCTTCGTAGTAGCGTAGACCCTTGATGAACCCGGCGGCAGTGCCGACCAGCACCAGCCGGGCCGCCGGATTGCTGGTTTCCTCCAGCCGCAGCGCCAGTCGCGTGATGACATAGGCGCCAAAAGAAAATCCGGCCAGATAAACCGGCAGGGCTGCACCGAAGCGGCCACGCGCGTAGGCATGCACGGCCAGCAGGTCGTCGGTCTCGGCGATGCCGTGGTCGTGGTCGCCCTCGCTGCCGCCGACACCGCGAAAACTCGGGCGCAAGGTCGCGCAGCCGAGCTCGCGGAAGGTCTTGGCCAGTGTCGTCACCACCTTGTTGTCCGCCGTGCCGCCAAACAGTGGATGTGGATGGGCGATCAGCGCAATGCCCGTCGGCGCGGCATTACCGTGCGAATGCGCCGCGACACCGCCGGAAGCTTGCGACGGCTCCAAAAAAACCTCGATGCGGCCATCGGGGCCGTCGAGCAGCAGGTGTTCGTGGCGGCTCATTGCTTACTTGATCAGCAGGCGCTCGACCACCTTGCCCTGGCCGAGGTGGACATCGACGATTTCGTCGATGTCTTCCTGGTCGACATAGGTGTACCAGACCGCTTCTGGGTACACGACGATCACCGGCCCCTTGTCGCAGCGGTCGAGGCAGCCGGCGCTATTGATACGCACCGCGCCGTGGATCTTGTCGCCCGCCGCCTTTACGCGCTGCTTGCAGTGATCACGCATGGCCTGAGCGTTGTGGTTGTTGCAGCACATCTCGCCGGCGTCGCGCTGGTTGGTGCAGAAAAAGAGGTGATACTGGAAGTAGCTCATGGGGGTTCTCCGCAAAAAGTCGGCGCTGGCAGGACGGCGGCAGCCGATCTGCCGACAACAAGGGGACAGCGTATCATCCGGTGTCAAGATGAGCATAGCACTCAACCCCATTCACGGTATCATCCTGCGCCAACTGGCCATCGCCTGGATTCTGTTGTCGCTGCTGTTCGGCGGCGGTGCCTACTTTCTCGAACTTGAGAAAATTGACGACTTTGTTGTCGCGCTGGCGACCTCGGAGTCGGAACGCTTCACTGCCCTCGGCATCTCGCTCGAAACACCCAAGGACGCAGCAGCATCAAGCGCGATGCACGAGAAGGTGCAGGAATTCACCGGGCGAAATTTTGTCATCATCGAAATCTATGACCCGCTGCACAAAAAGCTGGTCGAAGTAGTCAGCCCGCACTACACCGATCTCGAACACAAGCTGTCGAAACGCAGTCATGTCTTTCCGGTCGATGGCCGTGCGCATTACGAACGCCTGAACATAAGGGACACCAATCTGGTGCAGATCCTGGTGCCCTTGCGCGACCCACAAGGGGAAATCTCCGGCTATTTCGAGGGTGTTTTCGTGGTTGACGCGGCCACCGTCGCGCGCTTGCGCGCCGACCTGTTGCGCACGCTCTCCATCACGCTCTTTGCTGTGCTGCTGACGACAGTGACGCTCTATCCGGTGATCCTGTCGCTCAACCGCAAGGTGCTCGACTTCTCGCGCGAGGTCGTCAAGGGCAACCTCGAAATGGCTTCGGTGCTGGGCGCGGCCATCGCCAAGCGCGACTCGGATACCAACGCGCACAACTACCGGGTAACGCTCTACGCCATCGCGCTCGGCGAAGCCGTGGGCATCGACGCCACGGCGATGCGCGCGCTGATCCTCGGTGCGTTCCTGCATGATGTTGGCAAGATCGGCATCAGCGACAACATCCTGCTCAAGCCGGGGAAACTGACTGAAGAAGAGTTCGCCGTCATGCGTACCCACGTCGGGCTCGGTGTCGACATCCTGCGCGAAGCCGCCTGGTTGCAGGCAGCTCTGGATGTCGTCGGCGACCACCACGAGAAATTCGATGGCAGCGGCTATCCACACGGGCGGGCCGGCGCAGACATCCCCCTGAATGCGCGCATCTTCGCCATCGTGGACGTGTTCGATGCCCTGGCGTCGGTGCGGCCCTACAAGAAATCGATGGGTTGCGAAGTAGCGCTGGAAATTATCCGGCAGGGCGCCGGCAAACACTTCGACCCGGTGCTGGTACAGCAATTCATTGCGCTCGCCCCAGCACTCCATCAGCGCTACGACGCCGCTGACGATGTCGACCTGAATCCGCTGCTGCGCGAGCGGGGCATGCACTACTTCTTTGCTGCCGCACAGCTCAAATCGGCATAGCCAGAGCCAATGAACTCTCTGCCGCTCGACCCTGCGCGTGAGCGCGTGCTGCTGTTCGCGCTGGCCGGCATCCAGTTCGCCCACGTCCTCGACTTCATGATCATGATGCCGCTCGGGCCGATTTTGATACGCGAACTGGCGATCGACGCCCACTCCTTCGGCCTGCTGGTGTCGTCCTACACATTTACCGCCGCCCTGGCCGGGATTCCGATGGCGGTGATCGCCGACCGCTTCGAGCGCAAACGCCTGCTGCTGACGATGTTCGCGCTGTTCGGCGCGGCAACGCTGGCCTGCGGCCTCGCGACGGATTACGCGACACTACTCACGGCCCGCAGCATCGCCGGCGCCTTCGGCGGCGTCATGGGTGCGCTGGTGCAGACGATGGTGGGCGACCTGATTCCCTTCGAGCGGCGTGGCCGCGCCAGTGGCACCCTCATGTCGGCGTTTTCGCTATCGACCGTGGCGGGCGTGCCGCTCTCGCTGTTTCTCGCCAATGCGTTCGGCTGGCGCTTTCCCTTCTTCTTCATTGCCGCAATGACGGTTGCTCTGTTGCTGCTGGGTCTGCGACAACTGCCGGCGTTGCGCGGACACCTGCCCACGGCCATCGTCGGTGAAGCCGAGCGCGCGCATCCGCTCGCGGCAATGGGCCAGGTATTGAGTGAGGCCAACCACTGGCGCGCGCTGGCTTTCATGGGGCTGGCGATCTTCTCCGGCTTCACGGTTATTCCCTACATCACCATCTACGCGACAGCGAACGTCGGCATCCGCCAGGAAGACGTCCCCTACCTGTATCTGGCCGGCGGCTGCGCCAC